>NZ_JBHWZS010000477.1:0-4395 GCF_042728155.1 Streptomyces sp. NPDC060209 | reverse complement strand
GACAGCCCTCAACAGCGTGAGTTCCTCGCGTCAGTCGCGGGCCTCGCCCAGCAGCTTCTGGAGCCGCGAGACACCCTCGACGAGGTCGTCGTCGCCCAGCGCGTAGGACAGCCGCAGGTAACCCGGGGTGCCGAACGCCTCGCCCGGCACCACGGCGACCTCGGCCTCGTCCAGGATGAGGGCCGCGAGCTCGGCGGAGTCCGCGGGGCGCTTGCCGCGGATCTCCTTGCCGAGCAGCGCCTTCACCGACGGGTACGCGTAGAACGCGCCCTCGGGCTCGGGGCAGAACACGCCGTCGATCTCGTTGAGCATGCGCACGATCGTCTTGCGACGGCGGTCGAAGGCGGTCCGCATCTCGGCGACCGCGTCCAGCGGGCCCGAGACGGCGGCCAGCGCGGCGGCCTGCGCGACGTTGCTGACGTTGGAGGTGGCGTGCGACTGAAGGTTGGTCGCGGCCTTCACGATGTCCTTGGGGCCGATGATCCAGCCGACCCGCCAGCCGGTCATGGCGTAGGTCTTGGCGACGCCGTTGACCACGATGCACTTGTCACGCAGCTCGGGCACGACCGCGGGGAGCGAGGCGGCGGCCGCGCCACCGTAGACCAGGTGCTCGTAGATCTCGTCGGTCATCACCCACAGGCCGTGCTCCACGGCCCAGCGGCCGATCGCCTCGGTCTCGGACTCGCTGTAGACGGCGCCCGTCGGGTTGGACGGGGACACGAACAGGACGACCTTGGTGCGCTCGGTGCGCGCGGCCTCGAGCTGCTCGACCGAGACCCGGTAGTTGGTGGTCTCGTCGGCCACGACCTCGACCGGGACACCGCCGGCGAGACGGATCGACTCGGGGTAGGTCGTCCAGTACGGGGCGGGGACGATGACCTCGTCGCCCGGGTCGAGAACCGCGGCGAAGGCCTCGTAGATGGCCTGCTTGCCGCCGTTGGTCACCAGGATCTGGGAGGCGTCGACCTCGTAGCCGGAGTCGCGCAGCGTCTTCGCCACGATGGCGGCCTTGAGCTCGGGGAGCCCGCCCGCCGGGGTGTAGCGGTGGTACTTCGGGTTGCGGCACGCCTCGATCGCGGCGTCCACGATGTAACCGGGGGTCGGGAAGTCGGGCTCGCCGGCGCCGAAACCGATCACCGGACGCCCGGCGGCCTTGAGGGCCTTGGCCTTGGCGTCGACGGCGAGGGTGGCGGACTCGGAGATCGCACCGATGCGGGCCGAGACCCGGCGCTCGGACGGAGAAGTTGCAGCGCTCATGCCCCCCATGCTCGCAGACCGGAAAACCCCTCGGCACAGGGGTTTCAGGGACCGGACAGGACTCGGACAGCATCCGGACAGGACCGGTCGGTAGTTGTCTGTTCGACGCGGCGCCCCGGAGCACGTACACTCACCTGTCGTTGGCCTTCATCAGCCACACCGTTTTCCCAACCGGCCCACCGGGGAAGATGCGGTAGGTTGGTGGAAACCACAAAGGGTCGTAGCTCAATTGGTAGAGCACTGGTCTCCAAAACCAGCGGTTGGGGGTTCAAGTCCCTCCGGCCCTGCTACACACTCCTTCGCCAGGATGTGTGCGCATGTACGTACTTCAATGCACCGCCGTGCGGCTCCACCGGGCGCGGCACGGCCACGACCCGGAATCAGGTGAGTAGCGTGACGGACGCCGTGGGCTCCATCGACATGCCTGATGCCGAGGACGAAGCCCCCGAGTCGAAGAAGAAGACCCGGAAGGGCGGTAAGCGCGGCAAGAAGGGCCCTCTGGGCCGTCTCGCGCTGTTCTACCGCCAGATCGTCGCCGAGCTCCGCAAGGTCGTCTGGCCCACGCGCAGCCAGCTGTCGACATACACGGCCGTGGTGATCGTGTTCGTGGTCGTCATGATCGGTCTCGTCACCGTGATTGACTTCGGATTTGCGCGGGTCATCAAGTACGTCTTCGGCTGATCCCCGCGGAGGGCGCCTCATCGGCGCCCCTTTCGCATGTTCCACCCATTTGTATCCAGGAAGAAGCAGCCATCGTGTCTGACCCGAACCTGAACGACGACGCCGAGCCCACGGCGAGCGCCGTCGAGTCCGCCGAGGACGAGCTCGACATCGTCGAGGCGGCGGACGCCGTGGCCCCGGACCAGGTCGACGCTGCTGACGCCGCCGCAGGCGAGCCCGCCGAGCAGGACGCCGTGCGTGTCGAGTCCGACGAGGACGAAGAGGCCGCCGAGTCCGACGAGGACGAAGAGGCCGCCCAGGACGAAGAGGCCGCGGACGAGTCCGACGAGGAGGCCGAGCCGGCCGCCCCCGTCGACGCCGTCGCCGCCCTGCGTGACGAGCTGCGCGGACTTCCCGGCGAGTGGTACGTCATCCACACGTACGCCGGTTACGAGAAGCGCGTGAAGGCCAACCTGGAGCAGCGCGCCGTCTCGCTCAACGTCGAGGACTTCATCTACCAGGCCGAGGTGCCCGAGGAAGAGATCGTCCAGATCAAGAACGGTGAGCGGAAGAACGTCCGTCAGAACAAGCTCCCGGGATACGTCCTGGTGCGCATGGACCTGACGAACGAGTCCTGGGGTGTTGTCCGCAACACGCCCGGTGTCACCGGCTTCGTGGGCAACGCCTACGACCCGTACCCGCTGACCCTGGACGAGATCGTCAAGATGCTCGCCCCCGAGGCCGAGGAGAAGGCTGCCCGCGAGGCGGCCGAGGCCGAGGGCAAGCCGGCTCCGGCCCGCAAGGTCGAGGTCCAGGTCCTGGACTTCGAGGTGGGCGACTCGGTCACCGTCACCGACGGTCCGTTCGCGACCCTGCAGGCGACGATCAACGAGATCAACGCCGACTCGAAGAAGGTCAAGGGCCTCGTCGAGATCTTCGGTCGCGAGACCCCGGTCGAGCTCAGCTTCGACCAGATCCAGAAGAACTGACGGGCTTCCCGCCAGTTTCTGGACACATGCCTACCGAGCAGGTCAGACAGGCTTCGCAGCCGGTCTGACCTGCTCGGTTTTTGGTCGCGCAGCTATACCCGTTATCGTTGTGCGGTATGCCTCCATCCGGATGACCGGAATGGCGGCGAAACACTCTCACTAGGACCCGGAGAGAGCAATGCCTCCCAAGAAGAAGAAGGTCACGGGGCTTATCAAGCTCCAGATCAACGCCGGTGCGGCCAACCCGGCGCCGCCGGTCGGCCCCGCACTGGGCCAGCACGGCGTCAACATCATGGAGTTCTGCAAGGCCTACAACGCCGCGACCGAGTCGCAGCGTGGCATGGTCGTGCCGGTGGAGATCACGGTCTACGACGACCGCTCCTTCACCTTCATCACGAAGACTCCGCCGGCCGCCAAGCTGATCCTCAAGGCCGCGGGCGTGGACAAGGGCTCCGGCGAGCCGCACAAGACGAAGGTCGCCAAGCTCACGGCTGCCCAGGTCCGCGAGATCGCCACGACGAAGCTCCCCGACCTGAACGCCAACGACCTCGACGCCGCGTCGAAGATCATCGCTGGCACCGCCCGTTCCATGGGCATCACGGTCGAAGGCTGAGTCAGCCTCTCAAGCCCTCAGTGGTAGGACCAAGCGCTGGTCCGCACCACGACTCCACACTCTGAACCCACAGGAGTAGAAGTGAAGCGCAGCAAGAACCTCCGCGCTGCGGACGCGAAGATCGACCGGGAGCGCCAGTACGCCCCGCTCGAGGCCGTCCGTATCGCCAAGGACACCGCCGCCACCAAGTTCGACAGCACCGTCGAGGTCGCGTTTGCCCTGGGTGTTGACCCGCGCAAGGCCGACCAGATGGTCCGTGGCACCGTGAACCTCCCGCACGGCACCGGCAAGACCGCCCGGGTCCTGGTCTTCGCGACCGGTGACCGTGCTGCGGCCGCGGAAGCCGCGGGCGCCGACATCGTCGGCGCCGACGAGCTCATCGACGAGGTGGCGAAGGGCCGTCTGGACTTCGACGCCGTCGTCGCCACGCCGGACCTCATGGGCAAGGTCGGCCGCCTGGGCCGCGTGCTCGGTCCGCGTGGTCTGATGCCGAACCCGAAGACCGGCACCGTCACCCCCGATGTCGTCAAGGCTGTCAACGACATCAAGGGCGGAAAGATCGAGTTCCGCGTCGACAAGCACTCGAACCTGCACTTCATCATCGGAAAGACCTCTTTCGATGACACGAAGCTGGTCGAGAACTACGGCGCGGCCCTGGAGGAGATCCTCCGTCTGAAGCCGTCCGCCGCGAAGGGTCGCTTCATCAAGAAGGCGACCATGAGCACGACGATGGGTCCCGGCATCCCGCTGGACTCCAACCGCGTGCGCAACCTCCTCGTCGAGGAGGACCCGGCCGCCGTCTGAGCCCACGTGCTCAGCCGGTAGCCGCGTCACGGCATGGGACGGGCCCCGCAGCCTCTTCGGAGGGTGCGGGGC
>NZ_JBHWZS010000476.1:0-4398 GCF_042728155.1 Streptomyces sp. NPDC060209 | reverse complement strand
GCTCTTGGTGCTCGCTTGAGATCATGGTGCGGGAGACGTGTGCTGCAGCAGTTCGGTTCCTGGCCCGACCATCAATATGTCTGCCCACAGAGCCCGCCTGCAACTGCGGGTCGACGCAACGACCTTCGGGCAGGCCCGGGCGCAGTCGACCCGCACGTGATCACGAAACCACACTGGAGTACTAGGCGATTTCTACGGACCGCTGTTCGCCCTCACGGAAGCCAATAGCCGAATCTTCGCCGCGTTCATGGAGCGCAACGCCCGTCCTGACGACAGGTCGCCCTTCGTGCATGAGATACCGCCTTCCGAGGAGGAGCTCGCCGAGTGGCGGTTGTGGGTCAGGACCGTCTTCCTCCCGAACATCCAGGCGATGCGCGACCTCGTCATCAAGCACGCCGACCTCCAGCGAATCAGAGATGCCACCGATTCTGCTTCAGCTGTGCGCACATGTGTCCGGCTACGAGATCACGGCCGCCCGGTGGGAGCAGGGGAGTTATGACCAGCACCTGTCAGTGGTGCCGTTCCCCAGCGAGGAGATAGCTGCCTACGCGCGGCGCGGGTTCACGGGCTTGAAGCAGGAGCAGGGTCGCTTGCTCGGGCGGCGGTAGGACAGCCGCTCCGTGACCCGCACATCTCCGACGGCGCTCGAGCCTCACGGTATGAGCGGCTCAGGCTTCCCGGACGAAGTGGGCGCAGTCCGGGCAGTCGTCGAGATAGCGATGCCGACAGTCGACGGTGTGCTGCAGGAAGGTTATGGCCTGCTGCCTGTGGACGACCTCGCTCTCCAGGGCAGCGATCTTTCGCCTCACGACGGCCTGCGCTGTGGACTTCTTCGGCGCCATGGCGGCTGTGACCTCGGGCAACGAGAGCCCGACGCGCCGCAGCTTCAGCACGGTACGGGCCTGTTCCAGCGTGGTGTCGTCGTAGACGCGGTAACCGTTGCCGTCGCGGCGCACGGTGAGTGCACCGACCTGCTCCCAGTGCCGCAGCACGTGAGCCTCGATCCCGAGTTCTACGGCGGCTTCCCCGATCGTCTTCACCACGCGCGCCTTGCCTTCATGTCGACCTGAACCCCTACCGTCTCGATCATGCCTGATACCGATCGCCCCTCGGGCGCCCCTCACGGTTCATCGATCCTGGTCACCGGCGCGACGGGGAACCTCGGCCGTGAGGTGGTCGAGCGCCTCCATGCACGCGGTCCACGCGTCCGACGCCTCGTCCGCCATCAGACCGGTCCACTCCCCGGAGTCGACTCGGTGGTCGGCGACATCACCGACCACACCACGATGCGCAAGGCACTCGTCGGCATCGACACCGTCTTCCTCATCTGGCCACTGCTCGATTCCGCCCCGGCCCGCAGCCTGATCGAGGAACTCACCGCCACGGCACCGCGCGTCATCTACCTGTCCTCGTCAGCCATCGACGACGAGGCTGCTCGCCAGAGCGACCCCATCGTCCAGGTGCACGCGGACATGGAAGAACTGCTCCACAGTGCCGGTCTGCGACCCGTAGTGCTGCGTAGCGACACGCTGGCCTCCAACGCCCTTGGGTGGGCGGGTCAGTTGAAGGCAGGAGGCGTGGTGGCGGGGCCGGACATCGCCCGCACAGCGGTCGTCGACGAGCGCGATGTCGCGGACGCGGCTGTCGCCGTACTGTGCGGGAGCCTCGACGAACTGGCCCACGCCCCCTACGTGTTGACGGGGCCCGAACCGCTCAGCCGCGCCGACCAGGTTGCCTGCCTCGGCGCCGCGCTCAGCCGCCGTCTGCGCTTCGAAGCGGTACCCGCCGACCTCGCGCGATCACGCATGCTCGCGGACGGTCGTCCCGAGCGACTGGTGGAAGCACTGATCGCTGCATCGGTGGGCCGACCGGAGTCGAAGCGCGTCACTGATCACCTGACACGCCTCACCGGTCGACCGGCCGGCACCTTCGCACGGTGGGCCATCGACCATGCGGCTGCGTTCAGCTGACCGGAGAGCCGCGGCACGCCCGTCAGCCGCCCTGCGAGCTGCCCTCCCTCGCGTATCAGCCCTTCAGCAGGGTCCACCACCAGGCGATGCTGGCGATCGGCAGCGGTTGGTCCGCTTCCCGTTCGTGGAAGGGGGAGGTGGCGCTGCCGGCGGGAAGGTCGGCGGGGTTCTCCGGATTGACGTAGCGATTGGTGGTGAGGGACCAGTCGTAGTCGGCGCGGATCCAGGAGTCGCAGTCCGCGATCCATCGGCCCAGTTCAGGACTGGCGTCGCGCAGGATCTGATCGCGAAGGCGGAGATAGAGGGCCATGGCGCGTGTGTGCATCATGGCGGTCTCGCTGACCGCTTCTTCGAGGGAACACTTCCGCTCGTACGCGATCAGGTCGACGATGTTGCCGTAACCCTCCTGGCTGCGCTGGCGCTCCTTGTGGTACGAAACGAGGTCGTTGGACCAGCCGATGATCGCGGCGAAGACTTCGACGAACGCTCGGACATCGTGCCGCTCGTAATCGGCAGCGGGGAGGTCGTATCCATGGATGATCTCGCTGAGCGTCGAGAAGATCTTGACCCCGGAGGAGTCGAGCCGGACCGCCAGATGGTCGGAGAGGCTGGGGACCCGCCCTTGTGCGCTGTTGGCGGCCATCCAGATCTGGCCCTGGAGGTACGCGCGGAAGCTGGCGGCCCAGCGGGCGGTCTGCACGGGCGTGGTCAAGCCGTCGAGCCGCAGGCGCAACTCGCGTAACGCGGCGCTGTAGCTGTCGTCGGTGGGAGCCGCCCAGGGGACTTCGACGACACGTTGGAGTTTGGTGATGACGAGCAGGGTGGCGTCCGGGGATGCTGCGACCGGCCCCTCGTCGCAGAATTCGTCGTCGAAGGCGAAGAGCCACATCAGGAAGTCCGAGGTCCACTGCAAGGCCGCGAGGCGTCCGGAGGGGGCGCCGCGGCTGGTTATCTCACCGACGGAGATGCGTGTCAGCCGTTCGCGTTGCGCTCGGTCGGAGTAGAGGCCGAACCGATCGAGCCAGGCGGCCGAGCGTTCGTCGATCTCACGCCAACTCGGGTGGATCCCGGAGGGGAGCGGAACCCACAGCTGAGGGATCTTCGGCGCTGGAGCTGGGGAGGTCATGTACCGCCCTTTCGCATGTGCTTTTCAATGCCTCTGAGACCCGGAAGTTAGCAAGGTGCACGAGGAACGGGTACGGCCGTTTCAAGCCTGCTTGGCTTGTGGGCGCCTATCCTTTCCGGCCTCGGGTCGGGCAGTTGGCTACGTCTCCGGCGCACGGGAGACGTGCGAAAGTGGTTGATCACGCATCGTCTGAAGTTGATGTACCTCGATGCACAGTTGGCCCGAAAGCGACTCTTGTCAGTTCGGGATTCATCGATTCGAGTGTGGAGTACCAGGTTCCGCCCACGCCGGGCCCCGTAAGGGCTGAGCACGCCTCGGCAGCGGGGCTGCCGGGGGCCTGGTGTCCACGCCGGCCCTGACCCCTGCCGAGCCATGGGCGAATCCGGCCTCGTCCTCGCAGCCGGCCGCCTGGCCTCCATGGCGACCTTCGGCATCACCGGAAGGCGTGTCGGCGGTCGTGATCGGGAGGGACCGACGGTCGGTGTGCGGTGCGGGAGCGGCCCGTGCTCGGCGAGCACGGGCCGTCACGGATGTCAGTGGTCGTTGACGTAACTCACGTAGTAGGAGCCGTTGTTGGCCCCACCCTCGAAGTTGAGGGCGATCCGGGAGTACTCCCCCAGGTTGTACCTGCCGCCTTGACTGGCCTTGTGTGTGGCGCAGGTGCCTTTGCCGCCGCTCGCCTTGAGCTTGTAGTGATCGATGTTGTCGGTGATGTCCATGACCGCCACCCAGGCCGAGTGGCCGTTCGCGGACGTGTCGCACACGGTGATGATGTCCCCGTGCTCCTCCACGTAGACCTTGACGCCTGTGCCGGAGTACGTGTGGTCCCAGTTGATGGCGGCACCGGCGGACGGCGCGGTGACCGTGGTCAGCCCGGTCAGGGCGGCGGCGCCGAGCAGCGCGGCGGCAGTGCGGCGGCCGAGACGGGCGCGCTTGGTGACGCCGGACAGCGTGGTGGTGTGAGACATGGGCCCTCGCGGATCGTTGGTCTGATAGAAGCGGTCACTGTATAGCGATGCCGCGTCACGCCGGGGAGAGCACGTCGGTCGGGCACGCCGCCCGGCTCTCGGGGCGACTCGGGCGTACGCTCCCTGCTGCCCCCGGGGGCCAGGCTTTGACGAGCCGCATCCGTGTGCCGCCCCTGTCGGCCGCATCGGCCTTCAGCTGTTTCCATTCGACCCATGACATGAGCTGGATCCCCCTCCGCCAGTGCTGGAATGCCGGAAGTTCGCAATCCTTCGCGCCGGCCCCGCCCACACGCCGAGGCGGGCGGTGACAGCGGCATAGCGCCTGCTGTCACCG
>NZ_JBHWZS010000475.1:0-4410 GCF_042728155.1 Streptomyces sp. NPDC060209 | reverse complement strand
ATGTCCGTCCCGGCAGGGTTCGCCCTGCCGGGACGGACGCGTACGGGGGCCGGTGCTCGGCGTCGGCTGCCGGGCCGCCCCGGCCGTGTCTCGGGAACCCGCGTGCGCCGGGCCGGCCGGCTGCGGCAGACTGACGCCCATGGATGTCTCGATCAGGCCGGTCCGCGCCACGGAGCACGAGGCCCTGGGCGAGATGACGGCCCAGGCGTATCTCGGCGACGGACTGCTGGACTTCGGCGCGACCGACCCCTATCTCGAACAGCTCCGCGCCGTCGGGCGGCGGGCGGCGGAAGCCCTGGTGCTGGCCGCGGTCGACGCCGACGACAACCTGCTGGGCGGTGTCACCTACGTCGCGCCCGGCAGCCCGTGGGCCGACATCGCAGGGGAGGACGAAGCCGAGTTCCGGATGCTGGCCGTCTCCCAGGAGGCACGCGGGCGTGGAGCGGGTGAGGCCCTCGTACGGGCCTGTGTCGACCGGGCACGCGCCGCGGACGGGCTCTCCGGGATCGTCCTGTCGACCCAGTCCTCCATGGAGGCCGCCCACCGGATCTACCGGCGTCTCGGCTTCGCACGGACCCCGGAGCGGGACTGGAGCCCTCTGCCGGGCTTCACCCTCCTGACGTTCCGCCTGACCTTTTGACCCATCACGACACTACATGTGGGGGCTGCCTCAATCGGTAGCCCCCACATGTATGCTCGACCTCGCTGTCGCCGCAGGGGAATCCGGTGCGAATCCGGAACTGTCCCGCAACGGTGTGATCGGTGTGCATTCGCGCACCGCGGAGTCCGAAGACCTGTCGACAGCGCGTCCGGCTCGACCGATCCGGACGCCGAGACGTCCGGGCCCCGCGGAGGGCCGGTGGACGCCGTGCGCCATGCCGCCCCTCCCCGGGCGCTGCCGTGCCCGGCTGCCCCGCTCCCGCAGGCCCTGAGCCGAGCGAGGGATAGCCCCAGTGACCATCGCGCCAGCCGACCCGGTTTCAGCCACGGAATCCGAAGGCCGTACGACCGACGCGCCCGGGACCGCACTGCTGCGGACCCTGACCGGCCTCACCGCCGATCTGCCCGACACCGATCCCGGACGGGTCGCCGCCGCCGCGCTGCGCGGCCGCAACGCACGGTCGGACGAGGCGGAGCTGCGCACGCTGGCCACCGAGGCCGCCGCCGGCCTGATCTCCGAGGACCCGGCCTACTCCCGGCTCGCCGCCCGCCTCCTCACCCGGGCCATCGCGGACGAGGCCGCCGGCCAGGGCGCTGTCTCCTTCTCGGCATCGGTCGCCGTCGGACATCGTGAGGGCCTGATCGCGGACCGTACGGCCGAGTTCGTCACGCTGCACGCCGCCGCACTCGACGCCCTGGTCGACCAGGCGCTCACCGACGGTGCGGACGACCGCTTCGGCTACTTCGGGCTGCGGACCCTGCACAGCCGGTACCTGCTGCGCCACCCGCTCACCCGCCAGGTCGTCGAGACCCCGCAGCACTTCATGCTGCGCGTCGCCGCCGGGCTCGCCGAGGACACCTCCGAGCGAGCCCTGGAGGAAGTGGCCGCGCTGTACGGGCTGATGAGCAGGCTCGACTACCTGCCCTCCTCCCCCACCCTCTTCAACTCCGGCACGCGCCACCCGCAGATGTCGTCCTGCTACCTGCTGGACTCGCCGCTGGACGAGCTCGACTCGATCTACGACCGATACCACCAGGTGGCGCGTCTCTCCAAGCACGCGGGCGGCATCGGGCTCTCCTACTCCCGTATCCGCGCCCGTGGTTCACTCATCCGAGGGACCAACGGGCACTCCAACGGCATCGTGCCGTTCCTGAAGACGCTCGACGCCTCGGTCGCCGCGGTCAACCAGGGAGGCCGGCGCAAGGGTGCCGCGGCCGTCTACCTGGAGACCTGGCACGCGGACATCGAGGAGTTCCTGGAGCTGCGCGACAACACCGGCGAGGATCAGCGGCGTACGCACAACCTCAACCTGGCGCACTGGATCCCGGACGAGTTCATGCGCCGCGTCGACGCGGACACGGAGTGGTCGCTGTTCTCCCCGGCCGACGCCCCCGAGCTGGTGGACCTGTGGGGCGACGAGTTCGACACCGCCTACCGCGCGGCCGAGGCCAGGGGGCTGGCCCGCAAGACCATGCCGGCGCGTGAGCTGTACGGCCGCATGATGCGCACCCTCGCGCAGACCGGCCAGGGCTGGATGACGTTCAAGGACGCCTCCAACCGCACGGCGAACCAGACCGCCGAGCCGGGCCGGGTCGTCCACTCCTCGAACCTCTGCACCGAGATCCTGGAGGTCACCGACGACGGTGAGACAGCCGTCTGCAACCTGGGCTCGGTCAACCTCGGCGCGTTCGTCGCCGACGGCACCATCGACTGGGAGCGGCTGGACGCCACGGTCCGCACCGCGGTGACCTTCCTCGACCGCGTCGTGGACATCAACTTCTACCCGACCGAGCAGGCCGGCCGGTCCAACGCCCGCTGGCGCCCGGTGGGCCTGGGCGCGATGGGTCTGCAGGACGTCTTCTTCCAGCTGCGGCTGCCCTTCGACTCCCCCGAGGCCCGCGCACTCTCCACGAAGATCTCCGAGCGGATCATGCTGGCCGCCTACGAGGCGTCCTGCGACCTGGCAGAGCGGTCGGGCCCGCTCCCCGCCTGGTCCGAGACCCGCGCCGCCCGGGGCGTGCTGCACCCGGACCACTACGACACCGAGCCGAACTGGCCGGAGCGCTGGGACGCGCTGCGCGCCCGGATCGCGAAGACCGGGATGCGCAACTCCCTGCTGCTCGCCATCGCGCCGACGGCGACGATCGCCTCGATCGCCGGGGTGTACGAGTGCATCGAGCCGCAGGTCTCCAACCTCTTCAAGCGCGAGACGCTCAGCGGAGAGTTCCTCCAGGTCAACGCCTACCTGGTGGACGAGCTGAAGAAGCTCGGCGTCTGGGACGCGCGGACCCGTGAGGCACTGCGCGAGGCGAGCGGCTCCGTGCAGGGCTTCGCCTGGATCCCCGAGGACGTGCGGGCGCTGTACCGCACGGCATGGGAGATCCCGCAGCGCGGTCTGATCGACATGGCGGCGGCCCGTACGCCGTTCCTCGACCAGAGCCAGTCGCTGAACCTGTTCCTGGAGACGCCGACGATCGGCAAGCTCTCCTCGATGTACGCGTACGCCTGGAAGCAGGGGCTGAAGACGACGTACTACCTGCGTTCGCGCCCGGCGACCCGGATCGCCCGCGCGGCGTCCGGGAAGACCGCCGCCGCTGCCCCCATTCCCGTACAGCAGGCTTCGGCGCCCGACGCGGACGCGATCGCCTGCTCCCTCGAAAACCCCGAGTCCTGCGAGGCCTGCCAGTAATGAGCACATCCGAGAACAAGAACCTGCTCGACCCGGGCTTCGAACTGACCCTGCGCCCCATGCGCTACCCGGACTTCTACGAGCGCTACCGGGACGCGATCAAGAACACCTGGACGGTCGAGGAGGTCGACCTGCACTCCGACGTCGCCGACCTCGCCAAGCTCTCGCCCGGCGAGCAGCACATGATCGGCCGGCTGGTCGCCTTCTTCGCGACGGGTGACTCCATCGTCTCCAACAACCTGGTGCTGACGCTCTACAAGCACATCAACTCACCGGAGGCGCGGCTGTATCTGTCGCGTCAGCTGTTCGAGGAGGCCGTGCACGTCCAGTTCTATCTGACGCTGCTCGACACCTATCTGCCCGACCCGGAGGACCGTGCGGCGGCCTTCGACGCGGTCGAGGAGATTCCCTCGATCCGTGAGAAGGCGCAGTTCTGCTTCCGGTGGATGGACTCGGTCGAGAAGATCGAGCGGCTGGAGACGAAGGCCGACCGCCGGCGCTTCCTGCTCAACCTGATCTGCTTCGCCGCGTGCATCGAGGGCCTGTTCTTCTACGGCGCCTTCGCGTACGTCTACTGGTTCCGCTCGCGCGGTCTGCTGCACGGGCTCGCGACGGGCACCAACTGGGTGTTCCGTGACGAGACGATGCACATGAACTTCGCCTTCGAGGTCGTGGACACCGTCCGCAAGGAGGAGCCCGAGCTCTTCGACGACGAGCTCCAGCAGCAGGTCACCGACATGCTGCGGGAAGCCGTCGAGGCGGAGCTCCAGTTCGGCCGGGACCTGTGCGGCGAGGGCCTGCCGGGGATGAACACCGAGTCGATGCGCCAGTACCTGGAGTGCGTCGCCGACCAGCGGCTGACCCGGCTCGGCTTCCCCGCGCTCTACGGTTCCGAGAACCCGTTCTCGTTCATGGAGCTCCAGGGGGTGCAGGAGCTGACGAACTTCTTCGAGCGCCGCCCCTCCGCGTACCAGGTGGCGGTGGAGGGGTCCGTCGGCTTCGACGACGACTTCTAGACCCTCGCCCAGGACCTGAGGTCCGGGCGCCGCGTGGCCGTGAC
>NZ_JBHWZS010000474.1:0-4417 GCF_042728155.1 Streptomyces sp. NPDC060209 | reverse complement strand
CACCGGAGCGAGCGTTCGATGCCGATCGAGCGCGTACCCGCCCGAGCGCCCCGGCACGGTCATGATCCGTGCCGATCCGTGGAAGGGCGTAGAACTCGGCCATTTTCCGGCTGGGTTGAGGGGACGTACGGGGAACACGCGTTGTTAGCATCCCCTCGTACCCGTGCGGCTGCTGCTGACGGGTGACCGGGGCGGGGTGTTCGGGACGGCGCCGGCCGGTGGCGTGGCTCGGCCCTGCGCGGTGGTCCGGCTCCCCGGGGTTCCTCGGGTGGGTGGTCAGGCGCACGGGCGTCCGAGCGGTGCGCCTCCGGTGTGGCCGAGGCCCGTGGCACCCTTGTGATGATCTTCGTGACGGAAGAGCGAGAACGGGGGCGGGCAATGGGTTACACCATTCCTGAAGGTGTCGACACGATGCTGGACGTCGTGGGCGTGGGATGGCCGAATGTCGACGAGGACGCGTACCGCGACATGGCGGACGCGCTGCGGGAGTTCGCGGATGACGCGGAGGACGACGCCGTCACCGCGCACGGTCATGTGCAGCGGTTGTTGTCGACCGGGCAGAGTGAGTCGCTGACGGCGCTGGACAAGCACTGGCAGAAGACCCAGAAGAAGAACAAGGACCTGGCGGGCGCGGCACGGATCATCGCCGGGGCCCTGGACCGGGTGGCGGACATCATCGTGGCGCGGAAGATAGCCGCTGTCGGTGAACTGGCCGACCTGTGTGCGACGGTGGGCCTCGCCCTGGCGGCGGCGCCCTTCACCGCAGGTCTCACCGCGCTCCTGGCGGGCGGGAAGATCGTGGCGACGCGGATCGCGTTCAAGAGGATCCTGAGGGAGATGGCGGAGGCCGCGGTCGAGGAGATCGTCGCCGTCCTCACCCAGCCCGCGGTAGCCGCTCTGGAGAGCATAGTCACCGACCTGGTGATCCAGACCACGATGAACGTCACCGGCCAGCAGGATGGCATCGACGTCGACCACGCCGTCCAAGCAGGCAAGGACAGCCTGCAGTTGAACTCGGCGGGCCTCCAGCTGAACTCGGCGGGTGGGGGTGCCGGCTTCGCCGGCGGAGGCCCGGTGATCGACCACGACGCGCACACCGGTACGGGCGGAAAGCTGGCGAGCGTTCAGGTGTCGATGAACACCCGCGCCGGCGGCAAGATCAGCAGGGCCAAGGGGCACCACGGGCGCGCCAAGGGCAAGGACTCGCTGACCACCGTCCTCGACTCCGCCATCGAGGAGGTGGTGGAGAAACTGGTCAAGGGACACGACCATCTCGGCAAGCACGTCGGCAGGGACCTGCCCGACGCCATCGGCCGGAGTTCCAAGGTTCACAAGCAGACCGACCAGGCCATTCAGGACGAGATCGGCAAGGGAAAGAAGACCGACGGCGGCGATGGCACCCGTCGAGGCTCCGATGGGGGAGGACGAACAGCGACCGGCACCGGGTGGCCGGGCGGCTGGGGTGGCGGCACCGGAACCGGCTGGCCCGGCGGACCCGGTGAGCGGAGAGGCGGAGGAAGTGGCTCCGGCGGGGGCGGAGGCGGCGGAGGCGGAGGCGGTGGCGGTGGCGGCGGCACCGGTTCCGGGGGTGGGCGCCCGATCCAGCCGCCCCCGGCTTGGCACGGCAGGAGCGCCGGCCGTATGCGTCACCACCGGCGCGACGCCCTGGACGTGAACGGACTTGACGAATCGCAGCGGACGCGGCTTCTCGAACACGAAGCCGGTGAGCTCGCCAATGCCGCCCAGAAGGCTTCGGGGCCGCAGCCGGAGGGCAAGGACCGGATTCCGCAGGGCTGTTCCGGGGCCCTGGTCCACGGCGACGTGATCACCTCACACACCAGCTCGCAGAGCCGGCACGGGCAGAAGTACCCGGACACCCACTCCGCCCTGCAGTCCGCCTACGACGACGTCCAGGCACGGGCGGACCGTGGGGAACTGGTCCTCGGCCGAGGACACGGCAGATGCGCGGAAGTATCCTTGATCTCCGACCGGTTGCACGAGCTCGGGCGTACGGAGAGCATCTCCACCGCCGACGACGCCCGCCGTGCCCTGGCCGGGAGCAAGATCTACACCGTGGCGATCGGCGAGCAGTTCGACAACGACGGCAACAAGGTCGCGCACGGCTCGTACCTGCCACCCTGTCGGAGTTGCGGCCCCGTGCTGGAGGCCCTAGGAGTCGGTCTGCACGGCTGACCCGCTGACCGTCGACTCCCTGAAGCAAGGAACACGATGAGACCACCACCCCCCCGGGAAGAGCTCGACGCCTGGCTGCGGGCCAACGGTTGGTATCCGGGGCGAGAGAACGAGGCGGAGGCCGAGCGGCTGATCGCGGTCCGTGTCCGCGGCTCCGCCGACCAGGGCTATCCGCTGCAGCCTTGGGACGAGGTGTACCGATTCGTCTCGTCCTACGTCGGCCTGGAGTTCCCCATGCCCTTGGCGCCGGAGAGGCAGTTCCGAGCGGATCCCACATTCGGCTACGAAGGGGACGCCGAGCTCGTCGTCGAACTGGCGCAGAACCTGGGGCACCAGCTCTTCCCGGTGGGCTGGGAGACATCCGAGAACGGCATCGTCCTCATGGACGATGTGGGGCGCTTCTTCTACCTGCACCACACCGGGCCCTACTTCCTCGGTGGCAATGACACAGAGGCCCTGTCCAGTTTGATGACCGGTGCCCAGGAAGACGCGGAGGACTACTTTGTCTGACCTCGTACCAGGTGTGGCCGCCTCCCTGCTCATCCAGGGAACGATCGTCAGCCACACCAATCTGACCGGGGACGAAACGCCTCAGCTTCACCCCGCCGTGCAGGCGTTCTTCGACGCGCTGCCCGCCGACCGGCGCGAGCCCTTCATCGGCTACTGCGCCGAGTCCGCGCTTGTCTCGGACCAACTGTGGGCGCTGGACCAGCAACGCGCCGACCGGGGGAGCACGAGCCTCGCCGGTGCCCGGGACCACTTCGCGGGCTCCGCGCTGATCGCGAAGAAGATCCGTGAGCACGGGGACCCGGAACACGGCACGCCCGCCCGCGTCTGCCGTTCCTGTTCCGCGCTGCTCGACGAACTCGGCGTAGACGTCATCGGTTCATGAGCACGAACGAGGACGCGCTGACCGCCGCGGGGTGGCGCCCCGGCCGGGACGCCGGTGACCGCGCCATGTCCGCCGCGCTCATGACCACGGCCGTCGTTCCGACCACCACAGGCATCCGCGGCTGGGAGCTCTTCCCGGCCGCGCGGAGTGCGCTGCGGGAGTTCTTCGGGCTGGTGCTCCACCCCGTCGCGGAGGGTACCGAGGTCGCCGCGACGGGCTGCGTCATCGACCCCCGCGAGGGGAGGCACGCCCTCCGCGCCTTACGGGCGCTCGGTGACACAGTCGGGGAGGACGTGTTTCCGCTCGGCCGCACGGACGCGGACGGACTGATCGCAGTGACCGAGTCGGGGCGCCTGCTGTGCATCGACCACGGCGGCCGGTGGCTGCTCGGCGACTCCGTGGCGGACGGGCTCCATGCTCTGGCCCAGGGACGGGCTCCGCGCCGGATCGCGCCCCGGCGGTGGACATGGGCGGCACCCGCCATGCACGAGGACCCGCTGGAGAACGCGGTGCGCACCGCACTGGTGGGGGTGTACGCACTGCACCACAGGCAGCTCTTCGGGGCCCGGGCCCTGCGGCTGACGGTGACGGCCCTGCGCGGCATCGGCGCCGAGGTGCTGGACCGTGCCGTGCCGCTGCCGGGCGGTTCCCTGGACGAGTTCGCCGCGCCGCTGGTGGCGCGCATGCGGCAGCTCGTCGACGCCGAGGGGGCACACCTGCTGAGCAGCGCGCTCACGGTGACGGTGAGTGCTCCGGATGGGACCCCTGCTCCGAACTCCTCAGTGAGCTGTGCCGTACGGGTCGGGCACTCGGCGGCGGCTCCCGCGGCAGCGGAGCTATCCCTGGCGGCAGGAGCCGGGACGGCCGTCGGCCGGCCGTGGGAGGCCGTCCTCGGGTGCGTCAGGGATCTGGATCGCTACACACGGGCCGGGTGACCAGGCAAGTACGGCCAGGCGGAGCGAAGTGCCCCTGGGTACCACGGGTGCCTGGGTTCGCGCCGTCCGCACGGTGAACCGGCGCGGCGCCGGACCTGGGCCCGCTCGGACCTGGCCGCCGCGTCCGCGCGGCCCGGCCGTGATCCAAGCCCCCCACGACAACGCCGGCTGGATGAGGCACGAAGGCGCCTCATGAAGCACACGGCGAGGTGCCCGCCTTCGTCCGGCTGGACTCCGGTGGCCCGAGGATTGCCGTAGCCCGATCAGCGGAGCCGTTCAGGCGGACTTCGAGTCTCCTCGTCCCTTGCCCTGCGCAGAGGGTGACCGGCCCCGCCGGCGGCGGGGCCGAGCCCTCGGCGGCTGGTCCCCGGCCGGTGTTCCCGGTGGACCATCGGGG
>NZ_JBHWZS010000473.1:0-4466 GCF_042728155.1 Streptomyces sp. NPDC060209 | reverse complement strand
CGGCCGGCCGCGGCGCCGTTTCGTACCGCTCGACAGCGCCTCGATATGTCGGACACCGCGCGGGATCTCGTTCGCGGAGGAGCGGTGCCCCTCTCTGTCTCCGTCAACACCCCTGGCGTCAAAGGGAAACACCCGTCATGCGCGACCGTTGACACCCCTCACCACGCGTCACTACCGTCTCGGCAGGATTTCGGACGCGTGCCGAAATTTCGAACGTGACGAAGAGGCAACTTCTCCCGCAAGGAGCCGCATCGACATGAGGACCAGTAGCGCTACGCATGACGGCTGCGAACACAGCCGGGCCGGCCGAGGCGGCCACCGGGGCAGATCCGGGCCGTGAGTTCCCGTTCAGTACGTCGACGGCATCGAACGGAACATGACGACACGCCTACGCGCTGTGCGCCGCACCGACGCACGCAGTACGGCCATCCCTAGGGGTCCACTGCCATGCAGCACTCGTCTTCCCCCCACCAGCCGGCCCACCTGCCCAGGAGCGTCAGCCGCCGCCGGATTCTGGAGGGCGGAGCCGCCGGCTTCGGCGCGCTCGCCCTCTCCGCCCTCCCGGCCGCCATGCCCGCAGGCGCGGTCGCAAGCGCCGACTCCGCCTCCGCTGCCGGGGACCCGCCGGCCAACGGCTACCCGGAGTGGAACAACAACATCGCGCTCTTCGAAGTCGGTTCTGAGCCGCCCCACACCACGCTCATGCCATACGCGGACGTCGACCAGGCCCTTGCCGGCGACCGGACACGCTCCCCGTGGCGGCTCGACCTCGACGGGACGTGGAAGTTCGCCTACGCCGACCGTCCCGACGACCGCGACCCCGACTTCCACCGGACCGACCTCGACGATCACTCCTGGGACACCATCCCCGTGCCGTCCTGCTGGCAGCTGCACGGCTACGACTTCCCGATCTACTCCAACATCACGTATCCCTGGGCCGGCGCCAACGGCCTGGGGGAGGAGGCGCAGCCGCCCTACGCCCCCACCCGCTACAACCCCGTCGGCCAGTACCGCCGTACCTTCACCGTTCCGAGGGGCTGGGACGGACGGCAGGTGTTCCTGCACTTCGAGGGGGTGAAGTCCGCCCACTACGTGTGGATCAACGGTAAGCCGGTGGGGTACCGCGAGGACTCCTACACCTCCGCCGAGTACGACATCACCCCGCACCTCGAACGAGGCCGCAACCAGATCGCCGTGGAGGTCTACCGCTTCTCCGACGGCGACTGGATGGAGGACCAGGACATGATCCGGCTGAGCGGAATCTTCCGCTCGGTCCACCTCTTCTCCACCCCGGCCGTCCATCTGAGGGACTTCAAGCTCGACACCCCGCTCGGCGACGGATACACGACGGCCGAACTGTCCGTCACCGCCTCCGTGCGCGCCTACGGCGACGGCAGCGCCTCCGGGAAGGGGACGTACACCGTCGAGACCCAGCTCTACGACGCCGACGGACACCCCGTCTGGTCCCGTCCGCTGCGGCAGCCCGCCGACCTCGGCTCCTCCCCGGCCGGAAGCGATGTGACCGTGAAGGCGGCCAGGGCCGTCCCGAAGCCCGAACTGTGGTCCGCCGAGCATCCGAACCTCTACACCGCCGTACTGCGATTGCGTGACCCGGCGGGCAGGGTGACCGAGACACTGTCGCACCGCGTGGGCTTCCGCGAGTTCGCGATCGAGGACGGACTGATGCGCATCAACGGTAAGCCCGTCTCCCTGCGCGGCACGAACCGGCACGAGATGCACCCCGAGCGGGGCATGTCGCTGACCCGGGCGGACATGGTCAAGGACATCGAGGTCGTCAAGCGGCTGAATCTGAACTCCGTCCGCACCTCCCATTACCCCAACAACCCGCTGTGGCTGGAGCTGGCGGACGAGTACGGCCTGTACCTGGTGGACGAGACCAACCTCGAGACCCACGGCATCCGTGACAGCTACCCCGGCAACCACGCCGACTGGACCGAGGCGTGCGTGGCCCGCGCCAAGAACATGGTCCACCGCGACAAGAACCACGCCTCCGCCGTCATATGGTCGCTCGGCAACGAGGCCGGCACCGGCTCCGCCTTCGTCGCCATGCACGACTGGATCCGTTCCTACGATTCCACCCGTGTCATCCAGTACGAGGGCGACGACCGCCCCGGGATCAGCGACATCCGCTCGGAGATGTACACCAAGCCCGCCCAGGTCGAGCAGCGGGCCAAGGACACCGCCGACACCCGGCCGTTCGTCCTGATCGAGTACTCCCACGCGATGGGCAACTCCAGCGGCAACTTCAAGAAGTACTGGGACGTCATCCGCAGTCACGACGTCCTGCAGGGTGGCTGGATCTGGGACTTCGCCGACCAGGCACTCGTCTGGCCCACGCCGACGCGCAAGCTGTTCACGGATGCCGGCCCCGGTGCGGTGACCGGGGAGATCCTCGCCCCCAGCGGCACATTCGACCGGGACAAGGGCGTGTACGGGGGAACGGTCTTCGGACGCGACGCGGGCCTCGACATCACCGGCTCACTGACCCTGGAGGCGTGGATCACGCAGAAGGTGACCGGCCGTCACCAGCCGATCCTGGCCAAGGGGGACACCCAGTACGCGCTGAAGCAGACGGACGGCAACCTGGAGTTCTTCATCCACTCCGGCGGCCGGTGGATCACCGCGAGCTGGGCACTGCCGGAGAACTGGACCGGCACCGAGCACCACATCGCGGGTGTCTTCGACGCGGCGGCGGCAACGCTGACCCTCTACGTCGACGGCGAGGCCAGGGCCACCAAGGCGGCCCCCCAACGGCCCGACAGCAACAACACGCCGGTAGCGATCGCCACCGACGCGGACAACTGGACCCGCGAGTTCAGCGGCACCGTCCGGCGGGCGCGCGTCTACGCCCGGGCCCTGACCGCGGCCGAACTCGCATCCGGCTCCCGTGGCCCCGGCGACGACGGCGTGCGGCTCTGGTTCGACGCCGCCACCGTCGACTTCAAGGAAGTCCGGCCGTCGGAGCCCACGTTCTACGCCTACGGCGGTGACTTCGGCGACAACCCGAATGACGGCAGTTTCAGCGCCGACGGCATCGTCACCGCCGACCGCGGGCACACCGGCAAGGCGGCGGAGATCAAACGGGTCCTCCAGGCGATCAACGTGGCGACCGCCGACGGCGACGCGGCCTCCCGGCGGATCACCGTCACCAACGAGTACCTGTTCACCAACCTCCGTGAGTGCAACGGCAGCTGGACCGTGATCGCCGACGGCAAGGCGGTGCAGCGCGGAAAGCTGACCCGAGCCCAGCTCGACATCGACCCCCTGTCCAGCAGGACCGTCACCGTCCCCTTCACCCTGCCCGATGCCCCTGCGCCGGGCGCGGAGTACTTCCTCCAGCTGTCGTTCACCACCAGGGAATCCACGAAGTGGGCGAAGGCCGGATTCGAGGTGGCCGGGCAGCAGCTCGCCCTCGACGCAGGCAGCCCGGCCGTGACGCCCCGGCCGCTCGACTCCGTTAGGGCACTGAGCTATCGGGACGACGGCGACTCCGTGACGGTGACCGGCGAAGGCTTCTCCGTCACCGTCGACAGGAGCACCGGCGTCATCACCTCCTACGAGGCGGGGGGCGACCAGCTGATCACCTCGGGACCCGCCCCGAACTTCTGGCGCGCCCCCACCGACAACGACACCGGCAACGGCCAGCCCGGCCGGAACGGCACCTGGCGCTACGCGGGCAGCGACCGGAAGGTGACGGGAGTCCAGGTACGCGGGCTGCGCGACCGGGCGGTCGAGATCACCGTCAGCGGCACCCTGCCGACCACGACGGAGTCCACCTACACCACTACGTACACGGTCTTCGGCAACGGCGAGATCAAGGTCGACCACACACTGCACCCGGGCTCGTCCGGCCTTCCGTACATCCCGGAGGTCGGCACGCTGCTCTTCCTGCCCGGCCGTCTGGAACACCTGCACTACTACGGCCGTGGCCCGGAGGAGAACCACTGGGACCGCAACAACGGCACCGATGTGGGCCTGCACTCCGGCACCGTCTCCGAACAGTGGACCCCTTACGTCCGCCCGCAGGAGAACGGCAACAAGACGGACGTGCGGTGGGTGGCACTGACGGACGGCAGGGGCAAGGGACTGCTCGCCTCCGGCGAGCCGCTGATCGAGGTCAACGCCTCGCACTTCACCCCGGAGGACCTGTCGGAGGGCGCCCGCCACGACTACCAGCTGACCCCGCGGAACGAAGTCGTACTGCGGCTGAACCACCGGCAGATGGGTGTGGGCGGTGACGACAGCTGGGGCGCGCACACGCACGACGAGTTCAAGCTCTTCGCGGACAAGGACTACTCCTACACCTACCGGCTGCGCCCTCTGACCGGCCTCGACGGTGCGACGGCGGCGTCGCGACGGCCGACGGCGACGGAGTCCCCCGCCTGACGCGGTGACGGTCGGGACGGGGGGCGCCCCCCCAAACACGGGGGGGCCGCCCCCCGCGC
>NZ_JBHWZS010000472.1:0-4483 GCF_042728155.1 Streptomyces sp. NPDC060209 | reverse complement strand
TCGACGTATTGCCCGGTGAGAGCAATGGCGGAGGATACGAGATTCGAACTCGTGAGGGGTTGCCCCCAACACGCTTTCCAAGCGTGCGCCCTAGGCCACTAGGCGAATCCTCCGCCGCAAACAATACAAGACGTTGGAGGGTGCTCGCGAACACGTTCCCCGGAGATCGTTCCGGACCGTCCTCCGGGAGGGGTGAGGCAGGGGAGCGGGTGGACGGCAGGGGGCGGGGATCGGCTAAGGTGGGCTTCAGCCCCTCACGTGGCGCTATCTGACTGAACTCCCCCAGGGCCGGAAGGCAGCAAGGGTAGGTTGGCTCTGGCGGGTGCGTGGGGGGCCCTTGCGTGTCCGGGGTGTGGTGTCCCGCCGGGCGCGGGGTCCGGGCGGGACCGGTTGTCGGTCCGCCCCGATAACCTCGTATGTGTGTCGTCCCTTGCGCTGTACCGCCGCTATCGCCCCGAGTCCTTCGCCGAGGTCATCGGTCAGGAGCATGTCACTGACCCGCTGCAGCAGGCCCTGCGGAACAACCGGGTCAACCACGCGTATCTGTTCAGCGGGCCGCGTGGCTGTGGAAAGACGACCAGTGCGCGCATCCTCGCCCGCTGTCTGAACTGCGAACAGGGGCCCACGCCGACCCCCTGCGGGGAGTGCCAGTCCTGCCAGGACCTCGCGCGCAACGGGCCGGGTTCGATCGATGTCATCGAGATCGACGCCGCGTCGCACGGTGGTGTGGACGATGCCCGTGACCTGCGGGAAAAGGCATTCTTCGGGCCCGCGTCGAGTCGGTACAAGATCTACATCATCGACGAGGCGCACATGGTCACCCCGGCCGGGTTCAACGCCCTGCTGAAGGTGGTCGAGGAGCCGCCGGAGCATCTCAAGTTCATCTTCGCGACCACCGAGCCCGAGAAGGTCATCGGCACCATCCGGTCGCGTACGCACCACTACCCCTTCCGGCTGGTCCCGCCCGGGACGCTGCGCGGTTATCTCGCGGAGGTGTGCGACAAGGAGAACAGCGTCGTCGAGGACGGCGTGCTGCCGCTCGTGGTGCGGGCCGGTGCGGGGTCCGTGCGTGACTCGATGTCCGTCATGGACCAGCTGCTCGCCGGCGCCGGCGACGACGGTGTGACATACGCCATGGCGACCTCGCTCCTCGGTTATACGGACGGGTCCTTGCTGGACTCCGTCGTGGACGCCTTCGCGGCGGGCGACGGCGCGGCGGCCTTCGAGGTCGTGGACCGGGTGATCGAGGGCGGCAACGACCCCCGGCGCTTCGTCGCCGACCTGCTGGAGCGGCTGCGCGACCTGGTGATCCTGGCCGCCGTGCCGGACGCGGGCGACAAGGGGCTCATCGACGCGCCCGCCGATGTGGTGGAGCGCATGCAGGCGCAGGCGTCCGTCTTCGGCGCCGCGGAGCTGAGCCGCGCCGCGGATCTGGTCAACGAAGGACTCACCGAGATGCGCGGGGCGACCTCGCCCCGGCTCCAGGTGGAGCTGATCTGCGCCAGGGTGCTGCTGCCCGGTGCCTTCGACGACGAGCGTTCGCTCCAGGCCCGGCTGGACCGGCTGGAGCGCGGGGCGTCCTTCGCCACGGCCGGGCCCGGCCCCGCCATGGGGTACGTGCCGGGGCCGGAAGCTCATGGGCCCGGCGTCGGGATGCCTGCCGGAGGCGCCGGAGGTCCCGCCGCGGCCCGGGCGGCGGCACGGGGCGAGGTTCCGGGCGGTGCCCCCGCCGACGCACCCCGGGCCGCGCCCGTGGTGGCGGAGGCAGCGGCTGCCCCGGAGTTCCAGCAGCCGCAGCCGCAGCCGCAGCCGACCGCACCGCAGGAAGCGCCCCCGGCCCAGCAGCCCCAGGACCCGGCGTCCGCAGGTCAGCGCCCCGGCGCCTGGCCCGCGGCGGCCGGGGCCGGCAGCGGCGCGGGCGGCGGTGCGGAAGCGGCGCGCAGGCCCGGCGGCTGGCCGACCGCCTCCGCGCCCGGAGGCGGCGTACCGCAGGCGCAGGCGCCCGCCGCCGCCCCCGCCCCGGCTGCCCCGGCCCCGGCTCCCGCCGCGCAGCCGCCCGCGCCCGGCGGGCAGGGCATGGCGCAGGGTGCCGCCCAGGTGCGGAACATGTGGCCGGACATTCTCGAGGCCGTGAAGAACCGCCGCCGGTTCACCTGGATCCTGCTCAGCCAGAACGCCCAGGTCACCGGCTTCGACGGCAGCACCCTGCAGATCGGCTTCCTCAACGCCGGTGCTCGCGACACCTTCTCGAGCAGCGGCAGCGAAGAGGTGCTCAAGCAGGCTCTTGCCGAGCAGTTCAACGCCAAGTGGCGGGTCGACGCGGTCGTCGACCCGTCGGGCGGTGGCGGCCAGCCTCCGCAAAGCGGTGGCGGCGGTGGCGGCAGGCCTCCGGCCGCGCCGTATCAGCCCGCGCCCGCCTCCCCGGCTCCGTCGTACGAGTCCCGGCCGGCCGCCCCGGCCCAGCAGAGCCCGCCGCCCGCTCAGCAGCCCCCGACGCAGCAGTCCGAGCAGTCCTCGTACGACCGCGCCGCCGCCGAGCCGCCGCGGGCGGTCGCGCCTGAGGACGACACCGCCGAGGCGGACGATCCCGACCTGGTCGACTCCGCGCTCTCCGGGCACGACCTGATCGTCCGTGAGCTGGGCGCCACGGTCGTCGAGGAGTTCACCAACGAGTAGCGCCCCCGGCCCCGGGCCGGTCCGCGGGCTGCCCCGGAACCCCCATGGGCTGTCCACGGAGCGGCGCCCGTCGAGGCCCCCGGCCCCCGGCGGCTAGGCTGCACCCCGTGAAGGTCCTCGTCATCGGCGGCGGCGCCCGCGAACACGCCCTGTGCCGCTCTCTCTCCCTCGACCCCGATGTCACCGCTCTGTACTGCGCGCCCGGCAACGCCGGTATCGCAGAGGTGGCCGAACTGCACCCGGTCGACGCACTCGACGGTGACGCCGTCGCGCGCCTCGCCACCGAGCTGGGTGCCGAGCTGGTGGTCGTCGGCCCGGAGGCACCGCTTGTCGCCGGTGTCGCCGACGCCGTGCGCGCCGCCGGCATCCCCTGCTTCGGCCCCTCGGGTGAGGCGGCCCGGCTGGAGGGCTCCAAGGCGTTCGCCAAGGACGTCATGGCCGGTGCCAACGTCCCGACCGCCCGCAGTTACGTCTGCACGACGCCCGCCGAGATCGACGAGGCGCTGGACGCCTTCGGCGCTCCGTACGTCGTGAAGGACGACGGTCTCGCGGCCGGCAAGGGCGTCGTCGTCACGGACGACGTCGATGCCGCGCGTGCCCACGCCCTGGCCTGCGACCGCGTGGTCATCGAGGAGTTCCTCGACGGCCCCGAGGTGAGCCTCTTCGCGATCACCGACGGCACCACGGTGCTGCCCCTCCAGCCCGCCCAGGACTTCAAGCGCGCCCTGGACGGCGACGAGGGCCCGAACACCGGCGGCATGGGGGCGTACTCCCCACTCCCGTGGGCGGACCCGAAGCTGGTCGACGAGGTCATGCAGACGGTCCTGCAGCCGACTGTCGACGAGCTCCGCCGCCGCGGTACCCCGTTCTCCGGGCTGCTGTACGCGGGCCTCGCGATCACCTCTCGCGGTGTACGGGTCATCGAGTTCAACGCGCGCTTCGGCGACCCGGAGACGCAGGTGGTCCTGGCCCGGCTGAAGACGCCGCTCGCCGGGGTCCTGCTCGGTTCCGCCAACGGCACCCTGGACGTCGTACCCGCGCTGAAGTGGCGCGACGACGCCGCGGTCACGGTGGTCATCGCCTCGCACAACTACCCGGACACGCCCCGGACGGGAGACCCGATCGAGGGCCTCGCGGATGTGGTGGCGCAGGATGCACCGGAGGCCTTCGTCCTGCACGCCGGCACCCGCCAGGACGGCGACGCGGTCGTCAGCGCCGGAGGACGCGTGCTCTCCGTCACGGCTACCGGCAAGGACCTCGCGCAGGCCCGGGAGCGTGCTTACACCGCGGTCGGCCGGATCCGGCTCGACGGCTCCCAGCACCGTACGGACATCGCCCGCAAGGCCGCCGAAGAGGCCTGAGGCCCGCTCGCTCCCCTGTGCCCGGCCCTCCATGGAGGCGCCGGGCACAGGTGTGTCCAGCCTCTCCGGCCTTGGGCGCGGCCGGGTCCGGGGCCTGCCGCACCCGGAGCCAGGGGATGTGTCCGCGCACCCGGGACGAGGGCCCCTGTATCACCGAACGCCTGGACACCGGCCCGTCAGCAGCTTTACCCAAAGCCATTCCATCGGGTGACGACTCGGCCATCCGGATGACGCCCGTCGAGGCCCCAACTAAGGTGCGGCGCAAGCGTTCGGGCACTTGGCCCACCGGCATTGCGATGTCGGTGACGGGTGCCACAGTGGGGGAGTGACCAACACCGTCGCGGGGGCAGAGGGGGTGACGCACAGCCGTGTCCGGTACCGGTTCGGTTGAGGAGCTGGGTGCGCACGCAGCGCGGGCCAGGGCCGTGGCTCTGCTGCGCATCCGC
>NZ_JBHWZS010000471.1:0-4492 GCF_042728155.1 Streptomyces sp. NPDC060209 | reverse complement strand
GACTTCTCTCTGTCCGCCGGGCGCGGTCGTACGAGATCCCCAGGGCGCCGAGCCGGGCGCGTCATCCGTCGATGTGTCCGGTGAAGAGCATGACGAGGAACAAGGTCCACCCCAGCGTGGAGACGACCGCGGGAAAGAAGGCGGCGGCCATGCAGCCCGCCAGCACCAGCCCGTTGCGCCGCCGGCTGCGCGCGTGGGTCCTGGCGAGGAACCAGCTGGGCAGGACCAGCGCGTAGGAGATCAGCAGACCGCCGGTCAGCAGGAACGCCCGGTCGGCGAAGGCGTTCTCCATCGACGACACGGCGACGGCAAGCGCCGGTGCCAGCACGGTGCCGGTCAACGGGGCCGCCCACCAGCGTGGTTCGGGCTCCGTGGGCGCGGAGAGGGGGACGACGGGCGTCCTGACGTCGTTGCTCATGAACCCAGTTCACCGCGTGTGACGCTTCGATCACTCCGCCGGCGTACTCAGCCCGCGTCCGTGCCGTACTCATCCGAGGTGTGACTCACAGCCGGGCCTGCTTGAGCGCCATGTGCAGCAGCAGCCGGTCCTCGCCGTCGTTCAGGTCGAGTCCGGTCAGCTGCTGGACCCGGGCGAGGCGGTAGTAGAGCGTCTGGCGGTGGATGCCCAGTTCGGTGGCCGTACGGCTCGCCTGGCCCGCACGGTCGAGGAACACCTCGGCGGTGCGGGCCAGTTCCGCGTGGGGCGGGGTGAGCAGGGTGCGGACGGCCTGGTCCGGTGCGGTGTCCGGGGTGCGGGGCAGGGCGGCGAGGAGCCGGTAGGGGCCGATGGCCGACCATTCGGCGACCGGGCCGAAGCGGGACTCCGCCGAGGCCGCGCGGGCGGCGGACAGGGCCTCGTGCCAGGAGTCGGCCAGCTCCGTCAGGCCCCGGCGGGCGGTTGCGAGGCCGCCGGTCGCGGCGGCCCCGGCGGCGGTGCGCAGCCGCTCCGCGGCCGTCGTCGCCGGATCGAGCGCCTCGGGGGAGCGCAGTCGGACCAGGGCGGCCAGGGACTGGGCACCGGCTCCGGGCACCGTGGCGAGGGCCGCCGCCGACGGCACCGTACGCACGGACGGGGTCTCGCCGGACCACGGGATCACGCACACCACCGTGTGCAGCCCGTCCGCGTCGGTGCCGAGGGCCTCGCGCAGCGCGGCCACAGCCATGTCGCGCTGCCAGCCGCGCCCGGCGACGAGCACCGCGCCGAATTCCCGCGACAGGTCCGTGCCCGCCCGCTCCTCGTCGGACAGCAGGGCGCCGATCCGGGCCGAGACGTCCATCGCCGCCGCCAGCTGTCCGTCGGTCGGCCCCGGGTCCGCGTCCAGCAGCCACACGTACCCCAGCACGACACCCCGATGGCGTACAGGAAGGCAGATCCGGTCCCGGAACACCCCGGCCTCCGGGGCCGCCGGGATGCGGACCGGGCCCGTCGCCCGGGTGATGCCGAAGCCCTCGAACCAGGCGCGGACCGCCGGGGTGGAGCGCCGGGTGAGGATGGAGCGCGTACGGACGGGGTCCATGGCCGTGTCGTCGTCGCTGTCGTGGGCCCCGAAGGCGACCAGGCCGAAATCGCGGTTCTCCAGGGTCGCGGGGGCGCTGAGCAGCGCGGAGATCTCGTCCACCAGTTCCTGGTAATCGCCCTTCACCCAGCCATTCTCGCACCCCTTCAGACATATGTCTGAGATCCAGTACACGGATGCGTGACAGCTGTCGATGGCAGGCGCTTGCGGGGGTACCTAGATTTCACAGTGGTTCTCCGTGCCGTCCCGGTCTGTTCATGTCCGTACCGGTCCGGCCTCGTTCGTTCTCCGTGGAGGTGCCCCGTGCTGGGTCCCGTGATTCTCGCCGCGTCACGCAGCGACAAGATGCGTCGTTTCATCTCGGCCGCGCCGGGCACCAAGCAGGTCGTCGACCGGTTCATCGCCGGTGAGACCGTCGACCACGTCGTCCCGGTCATCCAGGACGCGGCCGCCAAGGGCCTCGAGGTCACCCTGGACGTCGTGGGTGAGGACATCACCACCCCCGAGCAGGCCGCCGCCGCGCGCGACGCCTATCTGGAGCTGGTCGGCCGCCTCGAGGAGCTCGGGCTCGGCGTCCGGGCCGAGATGTCCGTCAAGCTGTCGATGTTCGGCCAGGCGCTGGAGGGCGGCCACGAGCTGGCCCTCGCCAACGTCCGCCCCGTCGTCGAGGCCGCCGCCGCGATCGGCACCACGGTCACGCTGGACGCCGAGGACCACACCACCCTCGACTCGATGTTCGCCATCCACGAGGAGCTGCGGAAGGACTTCCCGCAGACCGGCTGCGTGATCCAGTCCTACCTGTTCCGCACCGAGGCCGACGCCCGCCGCCTCGCCGCCGCGGGCAGCCGGGTCCGCCTGGTGAAGGGCGCCTACAAGGAGCCCGCCTCCGTCGCCTACCAGAGCAAGCCGGAGATCGACAAGGCGTACGTCCGCATCCTGAAGACGCTGATGCAGGGCGAGGGCTACCCGATGATCGGCTCCCACGATCCCCGTCTCATCGCCATCGGCCAGGAGCTCGGACGCCAGGCAGGGCGCAAACTGGACGAGTACGAGTTCCAGATGCTGTACGGCATCCGCAGCGAGGAGCACGTCCGGCTCGCCGCCGAGGGCCACCGGATGCGCGTCTACACGGCGTACGGCACCGACTGGTACGGCTACTTCATGCGCCGCCTCGCGGAGAAGCCGGCCAACCTGCTGTTCTTCGGCCGCTCCGTTCTCACCAAGGGCTGAACCAAGGGCTGAAAAAGGGCTGACCCGCCCGGACGACCAACCACCTCAACCAAGGAGACAAGGCACTCATGGACGCTGTCACCCAGGTCCCCGCGCCGGTCAACGAGCCGGTCCACTCCTACGCCCCCGGCACCGCCGAGCGAGCCCGCCTGGAGGCGAAGCTCAAGGAGCTCAGCCAGAACCCCATCGACCTGCCGATGACCATCGGCGGCGAGAAGCGCATGGGTGGCGGCGAGCGTGTCGACGTCGTGCAGCCGCACAACCACAAGTCCGTCATCGGTACCTTCGCGGGCGCCACCGAGCAGGACGCCCAGGACGCCGTCGACGCGGCCCTCGCCGCCGCTCCGGCCTGGCGCGCGATGTCCTTCGACGACCGCGCGGCCATCATCCTGCGCGCCGCCGAGCTGCTGTCCGGCCCCTGGCGCGAGACGCTGGCCGCCTCCACGATGCTCGGCCAGGGCAAGACCGCGCAGCAGGCCGAGATCGACTGTCCCTGCGAGCTCGTCGACTTCTGGCGCTTCAACGTGCACTACGCGCGCCAGATCCTCGCCGAGCAGCCGCCGGCGAACTCTCCCGGCGTGTGGAACCGCATGGACCACCGCCCGCTCGAGGGCTTCGTCTACGCGATCACGCCGTTCAACTTCTCGGCCATCGCGGCCAACCTGCCCACCGCGCCCGCCCTCATGGGCAACGTCGTGGTGTGGAAGCCGTCCCCGACGCAGACCCACGCCGCCGTGCTGCTGATGCAGCTCCTGGAGGAGGCCGGGCTGCCCAAGGGCGTCATCAACCTGGTCACCGGCGACGGCATCGCCGTCTCCGAGGTGGCGCTGAACCACCGCGACCTGGCCGGTGTCCACTTCACCGGCTCGACCCCCACCTTCCAGCACCTGTGGAAGACGGTCGGCAACAACATCGCCAACTACCGCACCTACCCGCGGCTCGTCGGCGAGACCGGCGGCAAGGACTTCGTCGTCGCGCACCCGAGCGCCGACCGCGCCGTCCTGAAGACCGCGCTGACCCGCGGCTCCTTCGAGTACCAGGGCCAGAAGTGCTCGGCGTCCTCCCGCGCCTACGTCCCGGCCTCCATCTGGAACTCCGGCTTCAAGGAGGAGTTCGCAGCCGAGGTCGACGGCATCACCATGGGTGACGTCACCGACCTGTCGCACTTCATGGGCGCCGTCATCGACGAGCGTTCCTTCGCGAAGAACAAGGCCGCGATCGACCGCGCCGCCGCCGACCCGACCTGCGCGATCGTCGCCGGTGGCACGTACGACGACTCCGTCGGCTACTTCGTGCGCCCGACCGTCATCGTGTGCGACGACCCGGCCAACGAGGTCTTCACCACCGAGTACTTCGGCCCGATCCTCGCCGTCCACGTCTACGAGGACGAGAAGTACGACGCCATGCTGGAGCAGATGGAGTCGGTGTCCGACTACGCGCTGACCGGTGCGGTCATCTCCAACGACCGCGCGGCCGCCGCGTACACGATGGACAAGCTCCGCTACGCCGCGGGCAACTTCTACATCAACGACAAGTCGACCGGTGCCGTCGTCGGCCAGCAGCCCTTCGGCGGCGGCCGTGGCTCGGGCACCAACGACAAGGCGGGCGCCCCGCAGAACCTGCAGCGCTGGACGCTGACCCGCGCCATCAAGGAGACGCTGGTCGCGCCGACCGAGTACACCTACCCCCACCAGGGCTGACGCCCCCGGGGCGCCCGCACGGGGCGCCCCGCCCCGCACTCCGCC
>NZ_JBHWZS010000470.1:0-4496 GCF_042728155.1 Streptomyces sp. NPDC060209 | reverse complement strand
GGTTTACATGGGGTGGTGGAGATGGCGGGAATCGAACCCGCGTCCAACGGTGCGGAACCAGGGCTTCTCCGAGTGCAGTTCGCTGCGCTTTTCTCGGCCCCGGAGGTCACGCGAACAAGCCTCCGACAGGCCCAGTCACTGTTTGATTTCCTTCTAGGCCCCGTGACCGGGCTTAGAAGTTTAGATCCCTAATTGATGCCAGGATCCGGGTCGGGACCACCCCCGGGCTGACACTCCGCAGAGTCTTCGCTTAGCTGCTAATTAGGCAGCGAGGGCGAAGGCGGAGGAATCGCGCTTGGAATTGGCGATTATTGGTTGCGACATATGGTTAACGAGATCATTGCCGCTTCCTCGACTCGCTTCCCCTGCTTCGACATCCGCTGTCGAAACCGATCATCCCCATGTTGATTTTTCAATGCGCGCACCTTCTGTGAGGTGCACGGCCCATCGTACGTGACCAACGCACGCGGATGCCACCGTATTCCGGCGGCTCCGGGGCGCGGGCCCCGGGCCGGGTGGCGGCCACTCGCCGTACCGGCTCCCGGCTACGCGCTGCGCTGGCGTCGGCGGGCCGCCGAGATCGCGCGGTTCGTCTCCCGCGTGTCCTGCTTCTCGCGCAGTGTCTGGCGCTTGTCGAACTCCTTCTTGCCCTTCGCGAGCGCGATCTCGACCTTGACTCGGCTGTCCTTGAAGTACAGCGCGAGCGGCACGATCGTGTGGCCCGTCTCCTGCGACTTGGACTGGAGCTTGTCGATCTCGGCCCGGTGCAGGAGCAGCTTGCGCTTGCGCTTGGCCGAGTGGTTGGTCCAGGTGCCCTGCACGTACTCCGGGACGTGGATGTTGTGCAGCCACGCCTCTCCGTTGTCGATCTGGACGAAGCCGTCGACCAGCGACGCCCTGCCCATCCGCAGCGACTTGACCTCCGTACCCATCAGCACGAGACCGCACTCATAGGTGTCGAGGACGTGGTAGTCGTGCCGCGCCTTCTTGTTCTGGGCGATCATCTTGCGCCCGGTGTCTTTTTCCTTGGCCATAGTGCGGTCATTTTCGCACTAAGACCCACCCCCGAGGCCACTCAATACTGTTTCGCCCTGCTGCTGGGCCTCCGGGCCCGCCCCGACGTCGGGTGTGATGCCGCTCCCCTCGACGCTGCGGCCCGCCGGAGTGCGGTAGTGCCCCACGGTCAGCTCGGCCACCGAGCCGCCCGGGAGCTTGCTGGGCATCTGCACGGATCCCTTGCCGAAGGTGCGCGATCCGACGGTGACCGCCCGCCCCCGGTCCTGCAGCGCGCCCGTCAGCAGTTCGGCGGCGCTCATCGTGCCGCCGTCCACCAGGACGACCACGGGCCGGTCGGTGTCCCCGCCGGGCTCGGCGTACAGGGCACGCTGCTCGCCGTGCACGTCATAGGTGGCGACGAGCCCACCGTCCAGGAAGGCGGAGGAAGCGGTGACGGCCTCGCTGACCAGTCCACCCGCGTTGGCCCGGAGGTCCAGGAGGATCCCGGCGTCCCCGGGCGCCCCGTCCACGGCGTCGCGGACCGCGGTGCCCGCGCCCTTGGTGAACGCGGCGACCTTGATCAGCACGGCGGAGGAAGGGCCCTGGCCGAGCCGCCGGACGCTCACCGGATCCGTGCTGAGCCGGGCCCTGCGCAGGGTGGTGGTCCAGGAGTGCCCGCCACGGCTCAGCCCGAGGACCACGGAGGACCCCTCGGCCGCCTTCGTCCGGTCCCCTCGCAGCAGTGCGACCACGTCGGCGACGGGACGCTTCTCGACCGGACGGCCGTCCACGGTGCGGAGCAGGTCGCCCTTGCGTACGCCGGCCCGGTCGGCCGGTCCGCCGGGCTGGACCCCGGTCACGGCGACCTCGCCGCGGGCCGAACGGCGGGCGGAGATCCCCACCCCGGTGTACGAGCCGTCGAGGGCCTGCTCGAACTCCTCGTACTCCCGCTCGTCGTACACCGCGCCCCAGCGGTCCCCGCTGCGGCTGACGACCTCTTCGGCGGCGTCCGTGCCGGACTTCCCGTCGGCCTCGGCGTCGGCGACCGCGTCCGCGATCTCCTCGCGGTCCACGGAGCCGACGGTGGAGGACACCGATCGTGTCCTTATCTCCGTGCCCGCGTCGTCCTCACGGGGCAGGGACCCGGTGGCCGCGGCGGTGGCCAGCACGCTCGCGAACACCAACGTCAGGGCCGCCCCGCGGTAGATCCCGCGGGGTTTCAAATGGTACGTATGGCCCGGCATGTGGCTGAGTGTAGGACAACGCCCCGTCCGCAAACGGCTCGTTGGCCGCATGCGGGACGGGGCGCTCGTCACACCTTGAGGTACTTGCGCAACGCGAAGAGAGCGGCAACCGCGGGCATCAGCAACCCGATCGCGAGGACCAGGGGGAGCTTGGTGAGCACCGCTTCCCAGCCGATGAAGTCGATCAGATTCAGCTTCTCCTGGAGCGCGAGACCGCCGTCGATCAGGAAATACCTCGCGGCTATCAGGATCACGCAGGCGAGCAGCCCACCGATCAGACCGGCGAACGCGGCCTCCATGATGAACGGCATCTGGATGTAGAAGCCCGAGGCCCCCACCAGCCGCATGATGCCCGTCTCCCGTCTCCGGCTGAACGCCGAGACTCGGACGGTGTTGACGATGAGCATCAGCGCAATGACCAGCATCAGCCCCATCAGGAAGATCGCGGCCACATTCATGCCGTTCATCAGCCCGAAGAGGTTGTCCAGGATGCTCCGCTGGTCCTGGACGGACTGCACCCCGTCACGGCCCGCGAAGGCCGTCGCGACCACCTTGTACTTCTGCGGGTCCTTCAGCTTGACCCGGAACGACTCCTGCATCTGGTCCGGCGTGATGTTGCCGGCCATCGGCGAGTCGCCGAACTGCTCCTGGTAGTGCTTGTACGCCTGGTCGACCGTCTCGAAGAGGACCGGCTTCTCCACGGCCTCCATCTTCTCGAGGTCCGCCTTGATCTCCTTCTTCTGCTCCGCCGTGACCGCGCCCTTGGCGCACTTGGGCACGTCCTTGGCGTCGTTCTTGTTGCAGAGGAAGATCGAGACGTTGACCTTGTCGTACCAGTAGGTCTTCATCGAGCTGACCTGCTCGCGCATCAACAGCGCACCGCCGAACAGGGCGAGCGAGAGGGCGACGGAGACCACGACCGCGAAGGTCATCGTGAGGTTACGACGAAGACCGACGCCGATCTCCGACAGGACGAACTGGGCGCGCATGGCGTCCTTTCAGTACTCGATGCTCGTGCAGAGGCTCAGTGCTGGTAGCCGTAGACGCCACGCGCCTGGTCACGTACGAGACGGCCCTGCTCGAGCTCGATGACGCGCTTGCGCATCTGGTCGACGATGTTCTGGTCGTGGGTCGCCATGATCACGGTGGTGCCGGTCCGGTTGATCCGGTCCAGCAGCTTCATGATGCCCACGGAGGTCTGCGGGTCGAGGTTGCCGGTCGGCTCGTCCGCGATCAGCAGCATGGGGCGGTTGACGAACGCCCGCGCGATCGCGACACGTTGCTGCTCACCACCGGAGAGCTGACCGGGCATACGGTCCTCCTTGCCCCCGAGACCCACGAGGTCGAGAACCTGCGGCACGGCCTTGCGGATCTCGCCGCGGGGCTTGCCGATGACCTCCTGCGCGAAGGCCACGTTCTCGGCGACGGTCTTGTTGGGGAGGAGCCGGAAGTCCTGGAAGACCGTGCCCAGCTGGCGGCGCATCTGCGGCACCTTCCAGTTGGACAGCCGCGCGAGGTCCTTGCCGAGCACGTGGACCATGCCCTGACTGGCGCGCTCCTCCCGGAGGATGAGCCGCATGAAGGTGGACTTGCCGGAGCCGGATGAGCCCACCAGGAAGACGAACTCACCCTTCTCGATGTCGAGTGAGACGTCCCGGAGAGCTGGACGGCTCTGCTTCGGGTAGGTCTTGGAGACGTTGTCGAATCGGATCACGGATGCACCACGGTCGGCCGGGGGTAGGTGAGCGTGACCATACGCGACGCGGGTGAGCGCGTGCAGTCGGCGTCCGGCAATGAGTGTTTTGTGACGGAAAGCGGCATGGAACGAAACGGGGCGTGCCGGACCTTGCCCGGTGGGCCGCGCCGAAATCGGCCCGAGCTGGCACAGTGGTAGGGGGAACGGTTGCGTTTCCCGGAGCGTTGTGCGGAGAGAACGTGAAAGCGGCTCCCGCCGCGCGGGAGGAGGACTGCGCATGACCTATGACCGACTGGTGTGCGCGAACTGCGCGGCACCCGTGAACGAGGGCCGTTGCCGTGTCTGCCGGGCGAGCCGGGAGCGGATGCAGGAGCAGGGACCGTTCGCGGGGCTCAATCCGGCGATGCTCGTGGCGCTGATGGTGATCCTGGTGGCCGCTCTCGCACTGCTGGCGCACCAGGCCATCTGAGCCGGAGACCGCATACCGCCGTCCGGCCCGATGTGCCCGAAGGGCACACACGCCGTCCGGCGGCGCCGAGACATGGGCGTACGGCCGCAGG
>NZ_JBHWZS010000469.1:0-4498 GCF_042728155.1 Streptomyces sp. NPDC060209 | reverse complement strand
CCCCGTGAGGGAGCCGGCCACAGTGCGTCACGGTGCGCGGCGTCAGGCGTCGATGACCGGAAGGTGCTCGAAGGGAGCGCGTGACAAGTTGCTGGTGACGGTCACGTCCGGGTGTGCCTTGGCGATCCGCCAAGCGGCCGCCGTCGCGTTGGTGTCACAGACGATCACATGGTCCGTCTGGTCGAGCCTCAGCTGAGGAACGGCGTCACGTTGGGCGATCTTGGCGAAGAGCCGCGGGCGCAGCATCTTGTAGCCGGGCTGGAAGAACTTCTTGTGGAAGCCGTCGGCAACCTTGTTGTGAGCGCGCCTGGCGACCTTCACCGCGACCTCAGGCGCCGCCTTGTCCCTGCGGCTCCTCGCCAGCCGGTCGGCCCGCCGCAGGACGGCGCGCGGTGCTCGGTAGACGACGAACTGCTCCCCTCGGGGAACCACCAGCCGCTTCTCGCCCGACTCGATGTTCAGCACCGCCACACGTTCGTCCAGAGGTGCGCGCAACCAAGCCCGCGGTCGTGCGGTCACCAGCTCGACCTCCACTCCGCGAGCGACCAGGAAGTTCGCGAGATCCGCGATCCGGCGCGGGTGCCCGGGGGTGAAGGCGAGCAGGACGACCCGGCCGGGAGCGGCCCCCTGAGCGGCCACCGCACCGGCGGACGTCCTGGCCGCCACCACGGACGAACTCACGGGCTTCGTCTCCGGCTGCGCGACCTCCGCAGGCTCGAGGGCGGGAGCGCGGTCCTCGTACACGCTGACGAGCTGGTCGCCGACGACCTCACGGCTGTACTTGGACAGCAGGACCGAGCGCGCCTTCGGCAGGTCGAGCTCGGCGAACCGCTCTCGCAGGCCCCGGTAGGCGGTCACGATCACCTGCGGGTCCTCGTCCACGTCCATGAGCGCACCCGCGAGGTCCTCGATGCCTTCGAGCGTCTCCTCGGGGCCATGGCTGCGCGTGACGAGAACCGGCAGGCCCGCCGCGTTGGCCTCGACGATCGTCATGCCGAACGTCTCGAAGTGGCTGGGGTGCACCAGAAGGTCGTACTGGTGCATCAGCCCGTTGACCTCCTCGGGCCGCACGGGGGGCAGGATCCGGAAGCGGTCGCCCAGACCCAGCTCGGCGGCCCGGTCGAGCATGTCGCTCTCCAGGCTGCCCGAGCCGACCATGGTCAATGTCGCCTCCGGCTCCTCCGCGGCGATCTCCGCGAAGGCCTCGAGCAGTGTGCTCACGCCCTTGTGCGGTATCAGGCGGCCCAGATAGAGCCACTTGAGCAGCTTCTCCGAGGGCTTGGCCTCAGGAGTGAACTGCTCGAAGTTGATGACGTTCGGCACGATACGGATCTTGCCGGCGTGGTGCGGGAACTCCCGCACGATCTGGTCGCGCAGGTAGCTGCCGACACACAGGAACTCGTCCGCGCGGTCCAGCACCTGGTCGTACAGCTTGCGGCCGCCCGGCTGCTTGAAGATCTTCGCCAGGAAGGTGGAGTGCTCGGTCACCACGATGCGCGCGTCGGGACGGCCGAGGCGCATCGCCAGCACTCCGCCGTAGATCGCGGTGTGGGCGTGGATGACGGGAGCCTCGATGATGCCGGTGGGCAGTGCCTTGCGCAGGGCCGCTGTCTGCGCCCCCACCCAGCTCGCGTAGTTGCGGCGGGTGGTCAGCGGAACGGGGACGCGTGTGACGGCGCCCTCCAGCGTGTCGAGCACAGGGATCAGATGGCGGCGTTCGAGGAACCGGTCCGCTGTGACCTTGATGGCGTCCTCGAGCAGAGCGTCCGCACCACCCGCCCAGTCCTCGGTGTGCAGGATCGAGACACGCTCGTAGTGTCCCGTGACAGCCTCGGTCGCCGCCTGTACGAACGACCCGGCGAACGGGTTGTTCGGTGACGGATACCAAGGGGTCACGACTGCCAGGTCCGCCGGCTCGGTGACCCGGCCGGAGTCCGCGTACGGTTCGAGGCGGAATTCGAGGTCAGGGCGTCGGCGCAGTGCGGCCCATGCTGTCGGAAGAGCCTGCGCATCGCCCGCGACGAGCAGATCGGCGTCCCGGAGGGGCCCGCTCCTGGCGAGGACGATGGCGCGTGCGGTGCGCCAGGCGGAGCCCTTCTGGTTCCGCGCCGCCCGGATGACACGTACCCCGGGAATCTCCGGCAGGTCGTCCCATTCGGCGCGATCGGCGATCACCAGGACGACGTCGCGCCCCTCGGCTGCCAGAGCCTCGACATGCGCACGAGTGGCCCGCACCCGGTATTCGCCGAGCGCCAGGTAGAGGACGTGGGTCTTCGTGCTCATCGGGATTCCTCCACCAGCTTGCGCATACGTTCTTCCAACGGCCCGAGGGTGGCCGCACGGGTGTAGGAGTGAGCGTGCTTCACGGCGAGTGCGTGCTGGGTACTGTCACCGGCCCGAGTCGCTTCGGCCGCTGCGATGAACGACTTCGCGACCTCCCCCGGGGTCAGTTCACTGCCGCGGAACCACAGGGGGTAGTTCTCCAGGACTTCGGAGGCCGCGATGTCGGGCCGGTGAACAGAGACGATCGGCTTGCCCGTCGCCATGTACTCGAAGACCTTGCCCGAGGTGACGTAACGGGCTCCGGGTACACAGAAGACGAGCGCGTCGGTCTGTGTGTACAGGTCCTTGCCGTCGGCCTTGCTGAAGGCGCCGCGGTAGTGCACGCCGATGTTCTCCTCCAACGGAAGACGCTCCATCAGGGGCGCTACGTCAGGAGGGAAGAACCCGAGATGGCCGTGGATGTTGAGCTCGGCGTCCCGGAGCAGCGGGTGCTCACGGGCGAGCCGCCAACCGTCGAACAGGGTTTCGAGCGGCAGGTAGGACGTGACCGTGCCCAAGTAGCCGAAGCGCAACGGGCGATCCGTGGCGGGCGGGTCGTACTTGCTCTCGCCGAGGAGTTCCGGCTCCCAGCCGTTCGGGACGACGGTCATGCGCTCGGCCGCGTAAGGGTAGCGATCGATGTGCCACTGCCGCATTCCGTCGTTCACGAATACGACCTCGGCGGCGTCCCGCAGGACTTTCGCCTCCCACTCGAAGGCCTTGCTGCCCTCCTCGAACTTCAGTTCCTCGGTGAACTGGTTGAAAGTCCACGAGTCTCTGTAGTCAACCGCGTACGGAATCTTGAGGAGTCGCCCCAGCGCCTGCGCCGCCGCAAACGAGACGAAAGGGTTCCCGGTCGCTATGACGAGGTCGAATTTCTCCTTGAAATGCGCCTTCACGGCACTGGAGAGAACGCCTGGGATCCACGTCAGGTAATGCTCGGGGAATACCTTGCTCTGGAAGAGCTTGTACAGGCTTGCGGCGACGGTCGGGAAATTCCGGCGCAATTTACCGAACTGCCGGATGTCCTTTTCCCATGCGTAATAGGACATGGGAGGCCTGACGACCGTGACGCGAGGATCGACGGTCTCCTCGAGGGAGGGGTCACACGCGTTTTCGAGGTAGGTCTCAAAGAACTCGCGCGGGGCCGTGTGGACGGTGACGTCCCAGCCGGCTTCGGCGAAGTGATTTGCCGTTGCCCTGGCCCGGAAGACGCCACTTGCCCGGCTGGGCGGGAAATAATACGCGAGGTACAGAACGCGTGGCCGGCGTTTGCGCGGTCCTGACGGCATGACGGTGAGAGACCTTTCCTCGAGATGCGGCAGGACGAGCTTACCCGAGCCGTAATCTCTCTATCGTGTCGACGTGGCCGTGTGAGGTTTACGAGCCGACTTGTTTGAGAATTGTTGCACTACTGTAGAGCTTGCGTGACATTTCAGCCGCCGTGAGGCGACCTGATCCGGCCAAGGGCGGAGTGTCAGCGCTCGTCGAGAACGCCGTCGTGCTCGTCGAACAGCGCGCCCGTCTGCGGGCATTCCCACGTGCCCGGCTCGTCCGCACGTTCCACGAGCTTCACCCCGGACCGGCCGACCCAACCGACCTGCCGGGCCGGTACGCCGACGACCAGCGCGAAGTCGGGCACGTCCTTGGTGACGACGGCTCCGGCCGCCACCATGGCCCAGCGCCCGATCCGTACCGGGGCCACGCACACCGAACGCGCGCCGAGGGAGGCGCCCTCGGCCACCTTCACGCCGACGGCCTCCCAGTCGCCGCCGCGCTTCTGCTTGCCCTCGGGGTCGACGGAGCGGGGGTTGTGGTCGTTGGTGAGGACCACGGCAGGGCCCACGAATACACCGTCGCCGAGCTCGGCGGGCTCGTACACCAGCGCATAGTTCTGGATCTTGACGTTGTCGCCGATCTGCACGCCGGTGCCGACGTAGGCACCACGGCCGACCACGCAGCCCTCGCCGAGCCTGGCTCCCTCACGGATCTGCGCGAGTTCCCAGACGCTGCTGCCTTCGCCGATCTCGGCCCGGTCGTCGACCTGGGCGGTGGGCTGGACTCTGTAGTTCACGGCAACACCTTCGGGGCGCGGGTTTTCGGGAAAGCATACGATCTCGGAACGAGGAGGCTGTCCACACGGCGTGTCCCCTGAGGCTCGGGCGGGGTGTCGCCG
>NZ_JBHWZS010000468.1:0-4659 GCF_042728155.1 Streptomyces sp. NPDC060209 | reverse complement strand
GTCCCCGTCGAGGGTCCCGCACATCGACCGGGCGGCGCGCCACGACCTGGTGCGTAGGCGACATCAGCGGCGAAGTGCCCCACTTCGTAGGTGCAGTTGACCTCCGGCGGCCAACTTCGGCACAGACGTTCCCTATTCTGTTCACAAGCTGATCATCCGCTGCCGCGCACACCCTGGAGTTCGCCATGTCCCGACCGGAGAACGATGCCCCCGCCCTGCGCATCGACACCAGCAGACCCCATCCGGCCCGGATGTACGACTGGTTCCTGGGCGGCAAGGACAACTACCCGGTCGACGAGGCCATGGGCCGGCAGATGCTGGCCGTGGAGCCAGGAGTCCCGGTCATGGCGAGGGTGAACCGGGCCTTCATGCACCGCGCCACCCGATGGCTGACCGATCAGGGGATCCGTCAGTTCCTCGACATCGGCACGGGTATTCCCACCGAGCCGAATCTCCACCAGGTCGCCCAGCGAACGGCACCCGCGGCAAGGGTGGTCTACTGCGACAACGACCCGATCGTCCTGGCGCACGCCGAGGCTCTGCTGAAGGGCACCGAGGAGGGTGCAATCGACTATGTGCAGGCGGATGCCCGCGATGTGGACTCCATACTCGAACGCGCGGGCAAGACCCTGGACTTCAGCCGGCCGGTCGCACTCTCGCTGATCTCGCTGCTGCACTTCGTGAGTGACGAGGACGGCGCCTACGAGTTGGTGGACAGGCTGAGCGCGGTGCTCGCACCGGGCAGCCATGTGGTGATCTCGCATCTCACCGCGGACTTCCACCCGGCGGCGGCCCGCAAGGTCGACGAGATGTACAAGGCCAACACGCTCACTCTGGCGCCCCGCACCCGTGATCAGTTCGCCCGCTTCTTCGACGGACTGGAGATCGTCGAGCCCGGCATCATGGCAGCCGAAGCGTGGCACCCCGAGCTCGGCGAGCCGGTCCCCGGCCAGGACGAAGTCATCAGCGCAGGCTACGTGGCCGTCGGCCGCAAGCCGTAGCCCGTCCGTCAGGCCTGCCCGCGCTGTGGGCGGGACCGGGGCCGTCGCTTCCCTCCGGGGACGACGGCCCCGGGATGGCCGACAAGGCGCTGTTGACCGCCAGGGCGACGCCGCCTGATTCTCGGATCACCCACCGAGGAGCAGGGAGGCCACACGATGACTGCCACAACCGGACGGACGCCAGTTCCCTATCCCTTCAACGAGCCGGCCGGGCTGGGACTGGCGGACGCCTACCAGGAAGCTCTGGAAAAGCCCGGGCTCGTGCGTGTGCGCATGACGTACGGGGAACCCGCGTGGCTGGCCACCCGCTACGCCGACGCACGCCTGGTTCTCGGCGACCGCCGCTTCAGCCGGGCGGAGGCCCTCCGCCACGACGAGCCGCGCCAGTCGGAGGGGAGCCGCGACAGCGGCATTCTGAGCATGGACCCTCCGGGACACACCCGGCTGCGCACCCTGGTGGCGAAGGCGTTCACCGTGCATCAGGTGGAGAAGTTACGCCCCTGGGTACGGGAGCTGGCCCACGGTCTGCTCGACGAGCTCGAGGCCCAGGGCCGGCCGGCGGACCTGGTGGAGCACTACGCGCTGCCGATTCCCGTGGCGGTGATCTGTCGCATGCTCGGCGTGCCGGAGGAGGACCGCCCCAGGTTCCGGGTGTGGAGCGACGCCGCCCTCTCCACCAGTTCCCTGACGGCCGAGGAGTTCCTTCGCAGCCGCGAGGAGCTGCGCGCCTACATGGGTTCGCTGATCGAGGAGCACCGGCGCAGTCCCCGGCCGGACCTGATGACCGGGCTGATCGAAGCCCGCGACACCGGGGACCGGCTCAGCGAACTGGAACTCGTCGATCTCTGCGTCGGGATTCTCGTCGCCGGCCATGAGACCACCGCGACCCAGATCCCGAACTTCGTGTACGCGTTGCTCGACCACCCTGATCAGCTGAAGCTGCTGCGGGAGCGCCCCGAACTGATCCGCGGCGCGGTCGAGGAGCTGCTGCGGTTCGTGCCCCTCGGAAGTGGCGCCGGCTTCCCCCGGTATGCCACACAGGACGTGGAGGTCGGTGGCACGCTCGTCCGGGCCGGTGAGCCCGTACTCGTCGCGGTCGGCGCCGCCAACCGCGACGCCCTGAAGTTCGATGCCCCCGGCCGCCTCGACGTCACCCGTACCGGGGTCCAGCATCTGGGTTTCGGACACGGGGTCCACCACTGCCTGGGCGCACCGCTCGCCAGGCTGGAGCTGCAGGAGGCGCTCGAGGCGCTGCTCGTACGCTTCCCCGACCTGCATGTGGCGGGGGACGTGGAATGGAAGAACCAGATGCTCGTGCGTGGTCCCCGCGAGATGCCGGTGGGGTGGTGACGGCCGTGTCGTGGACGACGGAGGTGGATCGCGAACTGTGCATGGGGTCAGGCATGTGCGCGGGGATGGCATCCGATCTCTACGCGTTGGACGACGAGGACCGGGCGACGCCCGTGCGTGATCGGATAGCTCCTGACGATCGCGCGCTGGACGCCGCGGACTCGTGCCCCGCGTCGGCGATCCTGGTTCGCGACGGGGACGTGCTGATCGGGCCCCGCCCCTGAGGACTCCGGTGCCGGGGGTCATGCCGACTGCCCGTCCTCACCGGTATGCCGGAAGCAGGAGACGACCACGACGAGCGGCCAGAACGACTGCGCGAACGTGAGGACGCGTTCGGCGGCCCCCGCGGTGTCGAGCAGGTACAGGGCGAGCAGGAACCAGGCCCCGCCGATCCACATCAGTGCGGCCGCCGTGACGGAGGGCGCGGGCCGCAGTGCCCACGGTGCCGTCGTCCTGCCGGAGGACGGCACCGTCGGACGCGGCCAGGCGTCCGCTTCCCGTGCCGACGCTATGCGCGGGCCGGACGCCGCGCGTCGCACGGCCAGGACCGGCCACACCGCGAGCAGCGAGAAACCCACGGCCACGACCACGCTGTGGGCGAACGAGCCACCGCTGCTCGGTGCCGGGAACAGGGCCAGCAGCATCGCCGTGAGTCCACCGCCGGCCAGCGCCACCCGTCCGAACGGTGCGGCGGGTCGCAGTCCGGACGCGGTGACCACGTGGCAGGCTCCCAAGGCGAGCAGCGCCGACGTCATCACCCAGTACCCGGCGGCACCGTCGGCGGCGAGGATGCTGATCGTCGTCGACGCGGGATCGTAGCCGGGCCCCTGAAGCTCCGCCGAGACCGCCCAGCCACCGACGAGGAGGACCGGGGCGCACACCGAGGAGAACAGGACCCACCAGGAGACAGATCGCATCGGTGAACGGTAGAACGCCCGAACCGGCAAACGCCGGTGTACACGCAGGCGAGGGCGTACTCCGCACACGAGCGGGTAGGCGCGTGACGCCGGGTCATATGACGGAGTGTGAACCGCACCGCCGGGCCTGCCCGGCAACGGCCCCGTGCCCCGTGCCCGGCGCGCCGTATCGGACGTGCATCGAACCGGAGGAGAACCCGCTGTGCTGACACCCAGTCCTCAGGACCTGAGAGTGGCTCTGGCCCGCTACGCCGACGCACGGATCGAGGACGCGCGCCGTTCGACGGACGTCACCGCCCGAATCGTGGAGGACGCCGCCTACACGCTGTGCGTGATGACCGGCACCCAGGCCGTTCCGCAGGCCCTGCACGCCGCCGACACCATGCTCGGGGTGCGGGCCACGGTCTCCCCCGCGCTTCGCCGGCCCGTGGGCACACAGCAGGACAACCGCCTCCAGACCGCCTGAGAGGCCGTCGGCACGAGAGTGCCGACCCGCCGGGGCCCGCCCGCCCGCGGCGGCTGCTGGGTCTCGTGCCCCACAAACCCAACTCCCTTCACACCCCCGGCGGACCTCGCGCGCCCGACCCCCCCCCCCCCCCGCCGGGGCCCGCCCGCCCCGGCCGGCGCCCGGCATGCCCGCCGTCGGCCTAATCCCGCCCGGTGTCGGCCCGGCCCCGGGACGCTGGGCGGGTGGACGACACCCGAGCGGGAACGGGCGACGAGAAGAACGCGGAACGGCTGACCGCCCTCTCCGACGGGATCTTCGCGATCGCCATGACCCTGCTGGTGCTCGATGTCCGTGTGCCGCCGGGTCTGAGTGCGGACGGCTTCCGGCATGCCGTCGGCGATGTACTGCCTGACCTCGGCGCCTACGCCCTGAGCTTCATGATCCTTTCCGCTTTCTGGCGGGACCACCGCCGGATCGTGGAGCTGGTCCCGCGGTTCGAAGGGCCGTCGCTGAAACTCGCGCTCATCTGGCTCGGCACCATCGCGCTCATTCCCTTCCCGACGTCGCTGCTGTCGGAGTACGCCTCCGAGCCCCTGGCGGTCGCGGTCTACGCCGGCGCCGTGTGCATCACCAATCTGCTGGAACTGGCGGTGCTCAGGACGGGCCTGCGCAGGGCGAGGCCCTCCGATCCCGCCACGGAGAGGACCGCGCGCTTCGTGGCCACCGATCTCGTAGGCACCGCCCTGGTCTTCGGCGCCACCGTCCCGCTCGCCTACGCCCTCTCCCCCGCCGCCGCCATGTGGTCCTGGCTGGCGCTCCTGCCGGTCAAGGTCACGACCGGCCGCAGGAGCCGCCGCGCGCTGCCCTCCTAGGGTCTTTCGTTTGGATCGGGCCGGATCAGTGAGCGGGGTCCGGTGCCGTGGATCGCAAGGCGGAGGAGGGA
>NZ_JBHWZS010000467.1:0-4722 GCF_042728155.1 Streptomyces sp. NPDC060209 | reverse complement strand
GCCGGACACCCGGACGGGCGTCCGGCCGCACACCACGGAACCTGCTCGGTGACGGGGTGCGCCCCGGTCCCCTCCGGTGCCGTAACCTCGAATCCCGGAGCCCGCCGTTCTCGGGAGCTCGATCCACACTGATCCACACCTTGGGGATGCTCAGCGCATGACTGCGATTTCTCTCGGAATGCCGGACGTTCCGACCAAGCTCGCCGACCGACGGGTCAGCCGTCAGATCCAGGTCGGGTCGGTGGCGGTCGGTGGGGACGCACCGGTGTCGGTGCAGTCGATGACGACGACGCGTACGTCGGACATCGGCGCGACGTTGCAGCAGATCGCGGAGCTGACAGCGTCGGGTTGTCAGATCGTGCGGGTGGCGTGTCCCACGCAGGACGACGCGGACGCGTTGGCGACGATCGCGAGGAAGTCGCAGATCCCGGTGATCGCGGACATCCACTTCCAGCCGAAGTACGTGTTCGCGGCGATCGACGCGGGCTGTGCGGCGGTCCGGGTGAACCCGGGCAACATCAAGCAGTTCGACGACAAGGTCCGGGAGATCGCGAAGGCGGCGGGGGACGCGGGCACACCGATCCGTATCGGGGTGAACGCGGGCTCGCTGGACGCGCGACTGCTGAAGAAGTACGGCAAGGCGACGCCGGAGGCCCTGGTGGAGTCGGCGCTGTGGGAGGCGTCGCTGTTCGAGGAGCACGGCTTCCGGGACATCAAGATCTCGGTGAAGCACAACGACCCGGTCGTGATGGTGAACGCCTACCGTCAGCTGGCGGCCCAGAGCGACTATCCGCTGCACCTGGGTGTGACGGAGGCGGGTCCGGCGTTCCAGGGCACGATCAAGTCCGCGGTGGCGTTCGGTGCGCTCCTGTCGGAGGGGATCGGGGACACGATCCGGGTGTCGTTGTCGGCTCCTCCGGCGGAGGAGGTCAAGGTCGGTCTTCAGATCCTGGAGGCGCTGAATCTGAAGCAGCGGCGTCTGGAGATCGTCTCCTGCCCGTCCTGCGGGCGAGCGCAGGTGGATGTGTACAAGCTCGCGGACCAGGTGAGTGCGGGTCTGGAGGGCATGGAGGTCCCGCTGCGGGTCGCGGTGATGGGCTGTGTCGTGAACGGTCCGGGTGAGGCCCGTGAGGCCGATCTGGGAGTGGCGTCCGGCAACGGCAAGGGCCAGATCTTCGTGAAGGGCGAGGTCATCAAGACCGTCCCGGAGTCGAAGATCGTCGAGACCCTCATCGAGGAAGCCATGAAGATCGCGGAGCAGATGGAGAAGGACGGCATCGCCTCGGGCGAGCCCCAGGTCTCCATCGCCGGCTGACCTCCCGCCTTCCGCGCCCAGTGCCCCGCAGGCCGTGCCTGCGGGGCACAGCCGTGCGTTCCCCCGCCCACCGGCCCTTCCCCGTGCGGGGCGGCACCCCACAGCCTTGGCGGGTACAGTGCGGACATCAGTAGACCGTTTGGTGAGGCCCCAGTGTTGACGCAGACCACTACCCGGGTCCTCGACCCCGGCGAGCTCCCTGCCGCGCTCGCCATCCTCGAGAGCGAACCCGTGGACAACGCGTTCGTCACCTCCCGCGTCCAGGTCGCCGGGCTCGATCCGTGGCGACTCGGCGGCGAGATGTGGGGCTGGTACGCCGACGGCCGACTGCGCTCGCTCTGCTATTCCGGGGCCAACCTCGTGCCCATCTGCGCCACCCCCGAGGCCGTCAGGGCCTTCGCGGACCGCGCCCGGCGGGCCGGCCGCCGCTGCTCCTCGATCGTCGGCCCCGCAGGCCCCACGGCCCAGCTGTGGCGCCTGCTCGAACCCAGCTGGGGCCCCGCCCGTGAGGTCCGGCCCAACCAGCCGCTCATGGTGACCGAGCGCCCTTCGGCGGAGGTGGCACCCGACCCGCTCGTGCGCAGGGTCCGCAAGGAGGAGATGGACGTCCTCATGCCGGCCTGCGTGGCCATGTTCACCGAGGAGGTCGGCATCTCCCCGCTGGCCGGCGACGGCGGGCTCCTCTACCAGGCACGGGTCGCCGAACTGATCGCCACCCGCCGGTCCTTCGCCCGCATCGAGGACGGCAAGGTCCTCTTCAAGGCGGAGATCGGCGCGGCCACCCCCCACGCCTGCCAGATCCAGGGCGTCTGGGTCGCCCCCGAAGCCCGGGGCCGGGGACTCTCCGAAACGGGCATGGCGGCCGTCCTGCGCTACGCGCTCACCGACGTGGCACCGGTCGTCAGCCTGTACGTGAACGACTACAACACCGCCGCGCGCAGGGCCTACAGCCGCGTCGGCTTCCAGGAGACGGGCGCATTCATGAGCGTGCTGTTCTGACCGGACGGTACGGCCAGTAGGGTTCCCGCATGGCAGCAGCAACCCCCATGTCCCCCTGGGGCTCCGGGACCCCCGACATCGTGGTCGGACCGCTCGACCTCGCCGCCCGCGTCGACGAGGCGCTCGCCGTGCAGGCCCTCGCCTTCGGCCTCACCCAGGACGAGATCGACGTACGCCGCCATATCGTGCTGCGCCACCTAGACCACCCGCAGGCCCTCGCCTTCGGCGCCGTCGCGGCCGACGGGCGGCTCGTCGGATTCGTCTACGGGCTTCCGAACAACCGGACGCACTGGTGGTCCACCGTCGTCGAACCGTATCTGCGCGCCACCGGATCCGAGGGCTGGCTCGACGACTCGTTCGTGATCACCGAACTCCACGTCCACCCGGAGTTCCAGCAGCGCGGTATCGGCCGCAGCCTGATCACCACCATCACGGACGGCGTGGACCTGCCCCGGTCCATCCTCTCCGCGATCGACACCGACAGCCCCGCTCGCGGCCTCTACCGCGCCCTGGGCTACCAGGACCTGGCCCGGCAGGTGCTCTTCCCGAGCGCGCCCAAGCCGTACGCGGTGATGGGCGCGCCCCTTCCGCTGCGCCGCGGCTGAGACCGAATCGATTTCCGCCCGCGCGGGCCCCCCGGCTAACCTCGGGCTCACCACCCTTCCGAGCAGGAGTTCACCATGGCCCAGGTCCAGCGCATGTCCCGATTGATGATCAAGACACTGCGCGACGACCCGGCGGACGCCGAGACGCTCAACCACAAGCTCCTCGTCCGCGCCGGTTACGTACGCCGCACCGCGGCCGGCATCTGGTCGTGGCTGCCGCTCGGCAAGAAGGTCCTGGAGAACATCACCCGCGTCGTCCGCGAGGAGATGGACGCCATCGGCGGCCAGGAGGTACTGCTCCCCGCGCTGCTGCCCAAGGAGGCGTACGAGGCGAGCGGCCGGTACGACGAGTACGGCGACCTGCTGTTCAGGCTGAAGGACCGCAAGGGCGCCGACTACCTCCTCGGCCCCACCCACGAGGAGATCTTCACCCAGGTCGTCAAGGACATGTGCTCGTCCTACAAGGACCTGCCCGTGATCCTCTACCAGATCCAGACCAAGTACCGCGACGAGGCCCGCCCCCGCGCCGGTGTGCTGCGCGGCCGCGAGTTCCAGATGAAGGACTCGTACTCCTTCGACACCACCGACGAGGGCCTGGCCGAGGCGTACCAGCTGCACCGCGCCGCCTACATCCGGATCTTCGAGCGCCTCGGCCTCGACCACCGCATCGTCTCCGCCGTCTCCGGCGCCATGGGCGGCTCCGCCTCCGAGGAGTTCCTCGCCCCCGCGCCCGCCGGTGAGGACACCTTCGTCGACTGTCCGAACTGCGACTACGCCGCCAACACCGAGGCCGTGACGTACAAGGTCACGGCCGTCGCCGACGCCTCGGCGACCGGACCGGTCGAGGAGCTGGACACCCCCGACACCCCGACCATCGAGTCGCTCGCCGCCCACCTCGGCGTCCAGGCCTCCGCCACCCTGAAGAACCTCCTGGTCAAGGTCGACGGCGAGATCGTGGCCGTGGGCGTGCCCGGCGACCGCGAGGTCGACCTGGGCAAGCTCGGCGAGCACCTCGCCCCCGCGGTCGTCGAGCTCGTCACCGCCGAGGACTTCGTGGGCCGCCCCGACCTGGTGCGCGGCTACGTCGGCCCGCACGGCCTGGAGAAGGTCCGCTACATCGCCGACCCCCGCGTCGCCGCCGGCACCGCCTGGATCACCGGCGCGAACAAGGAGGGCACGCACGCGAAGAACGTCGTCGCGGGCCGCGACTTCGAGGTCGACGACTACCTCGACGTCGTCGTCGTCGAGGCGGGCGACCCCTGCCCCAACTGCGGCACCGGCCTCCAGGTGGACCGCGCCATCGAGATCGGTCACATCTTCCAGCTCGGCCGCAAGTACGCCGACATCTTCTCCCTCGACGTCCTCGGCCAGCAGGGCAAGCCGGTCCGCGTCACCATGGGCTCGTACGGCATCGGCGTCTCCCGCGCGGTGGCCGCCCTCGCCGAGCAGACCGCCGACGACAAGGGCCTGTGCTGGCCCCGCGAGATCGCCCCGGCCGACGTGCACGTCGTCGCCGCCGGCAAGGCGCTCCAGACCGAGCTGGCCCTCGAGGTCTCCGAGAAGCTGAACGCCGCCGGGCTGCGCGTCCTGGTCGACGACCGCCCGGGAGTCTCGCCGGGCGTCAAGTTCACCGACTCCGAGCTCATCGGTGTCCCGAAGATCCTTGTCGCCGGCCGCCGTTCGGCCGAGGGCGTCCTGGAGCTGAAGGACCGTCGCACGGGCGAGCGCGAGGAGCTCACCGTCGACGAGGCGATCGCCCGTCTGACCGACCAGGGCTGACCGGCCGGACAGCACAGAGGGCCC
>NZ_JBHWZS010000466.1:0-4723 GCF_042728155.1 Streptomyces sp. NPDC060209 | reverse complement strand
GCTGGTATTTGTGTATACGCGCCCGGGCGGGTGCCGGCCGGCACCCGCCCCTCACGCGTGACCCGGCTCGGCACCCTCAGGGGGTGGCCATCTCGAACCAGACCACCTTGCCCGTCGACAGCCGGGTCGCGCCCCACCGCTTGGCCAGCCGGTTGACCAGGAACAGCCCGCGTCCGCCCTCGTCCGTCTCCCGGGCACGCCGCTGCCGGGGCAGCTGCGGGGCATCGTCGCCGACCTCGCAGCGCAGGATGTCCGTACGCAGCAGCCGCAGCGTCACCGGACGCTCCGCGTAGCGCACGGCGTTGGTCACCACCTCGCTGACCAGCAGTTCCACCTCGTCCGAGAGCTCGTCCAGACCCCACCGGCTCAGCGCCCTGCGGGCCAGCCTGCGGGCCCGGCCCGGCGCCGCGTCCTCCGGTTCCAGGAACCAGTACGCGACGTCGCTCGGCGCGATCCCGTCGAACCGGGCGGCCAGCAGGGCGATGTCGTCGTCCCGGTCACCGGGGCCGAGCATGTCCAGCACGTCGTCGCAGAGCGCTTCCAGCGGCGGCGAGTGGTCCGGCCCGGTCAGCTGGGCGGTGGTGGCGAGCCGCTCCCGCAGGATCTCGATGCCCGTCCAGACGTCCCGCATCCGGGACTCCACCAGGCCGTCCGTGTACAGCAGCAGCGTGGCCCCGGCCGGCGCGTCCAGCTCGACGGCCTCGAAATCGACCCCGCCGACACCGATCGGCGCGCCCGGCGGCACCCGCAGCACCTCGGCCCGGCCGCCCAGGTGGAGCAGCACGGGCGGCGGGTGGCCTGCGTTGGCGATGGTGATGCGGTGGGCGACGGGGTCGTACACCGCGTACAGGCAGGTCGCCATGCGGTCGCTGCCGAGCCGCTGCGCCTGCTCGTCCAGATGGTGCAGGACCTCCTGCGGAGGCAGGTCCAGGCCGGCCAGGGTCTGCGCGGTGGTGCGCAGCTGGCCCATGATCGCCGCGGACGTCATGGAGTGACCCATCACGTCACCGACGACCAGCGCGACCCTGCTGCCGGGCAGCGGGATCGCGTCGTACCAGTCCCCGCCGACCCGGGCCGTCTCGGCGGCCGGGAGATAGCGCGAGGCCAGGCGTACGCCCGTGGGCTGGGGCAGCGAGTCGGGAAGCATCGTGCGCTGGAGCTCGTCGGCGATGTACGCCTCGCGGCCGTACAGCACGGCCTTGTCGATGCCGAGCGCGGTGTGCGTGGCCAGCTGGGCCGCGACCAGGAGGTCGTTGGCCTCGAACGGCGGACGGTCCGTGCCGCGGAGGAAGACGGCGGCACCGATCACCCGGCGACGGCCGCGCAGCGGAGCCAGGATCGCGCGGTGCCCGGTCGGCACGGTCCGGCCGGCCCCCAGCAGCTCCGGCAGGGCGACGCGGGCCGCGGCGGAGTCCCCGAAGACCGGCCGTACCCCGCGCAGCACCTCGGCGAGCGCGCCCCCCGCCCGGATCTCGCACAGGTCGGCGGCGGGCAGCAGCCCGGCCTGCGGGTCGGTGACGGACAGCCGCAGCCGCTCGCCCTCCTGCCCGCTCTCGCTCTCCTCGTCGGTCAGGCGCAGCCTGTCGGTACGCCGAAGCCGCAGCACGAAGGGGTTGACGGGCCGCTCGTCACCCACCGGGAGCGGGTCGCGGAGGTAGACGAGTATGGCGTCGGAGAACGTCGGCACACTCGCCCGGCACAGGCCCAGAACGATCTCGTCCAGGTCTATGCCCCGCGCGATCCGGCGGGTCGCCGCGCCGACGAAGCGCAGCCGGTCCCCCTCGCGGCGGGACACCGTCTGGGTGTCGGCCACGGGTGCTGCAGCATCCGTCGCCGCGCCGGGCACCGGATTCGGCGCGGCGTTCGGTACCGGTCCCTTCGCCGTGTTCGGCACCGAAGAGGGGCCGGGGATCGCGGCGGTGGCAGCGGCGCCCGGTGGGGCCTCCTGCTGCCGGGGCCGGGCGCGTTCCTGCGGCCTGGCGGCGAGAGGCTGCCGGCCTTCGTGGGAGGTGGGGTGCTCCGTCACGCGTGGGATTCCGTCCGTCCGGGCCGGTTGTATGAGGCAATCGCAGTCACCTCGGGGGGCTGCGCCACTGTGCCCCGGCAAGAGCGTTGAGAACAACGGCTGTCACCGGATGCCCTCGGATAGGGGGCCGAAACCGTGCGGCCACCAGGAGGGCCGATATGGGGTCTTCCGGTGGCCGGGCAGCGGACATCGAGCACGTCTCCACCCCCTCGTAGTGGTTCGTGCGACCGCACGGCTCACCCGGCTCCGCGGACCGTGTGACTCATGCGACGCGTTCGGTGACTGGTGGTCAGGCCCTTGGCCGGTCACGCCGGTTGTGGCGCGTCGGTCCGGCGGAGCGGTTCATGGAAGGCGATCCTACGTTTGCCCCCCCGGGGTGCATCAAGGGTCTCACGACGACGTGGGGGCAGGGGTGCGGTCCCAGTCATCAGGCAGCGGGGGGACCTTCCACCCGGGGTCCGGCCGCCAGTGCTCCCAGCCGTCGCTGAACGGCGCGCCCCAGCGCTGGATCACCTCGACGGCCGCCGCTCCCGCCTCGCGCACCCGCCGGGCGGTGGCCTCGTCCATCAGGCCGACCCGCTGCGCCTGGGCGAACTCGTCCTCGTCGAGCCACTCCCAGCTGTGGTCGGGACGCACGGAGATGTCGAGGAAATGGTCCTGCGAATCGACCCCGCCCGCCCAGCGTGAGCGGGGCTCCTCGAGGTTGACGTACCAGTTGCGGAAGAGCCAGCCGCGGTCCCAGAACAGCCAGACCGACCAGGGGTCGCCCGGCCGGGCGAGCTTCAGCACACCCGAGCCGAACCACCGGGAGCGCACCGTCGTGCGCGGGCGTGTGTAGCGGGTGGCGAGCGGTTCGGCGTGCACCTGGGTGCCGTCGGCGAGGACCGGCCTCACACACTCGGTGCCGGACGCCATCCAGACCGCCAGCAGTTCGTCGGTGTCCTGGACGACGGTGACCGGCCGGCAGATGTGCACCGCGTCGCCGCCACCCTCACCGGGCTCCCCGTTGGCCCGGTAGCGCCAGAGAATCCGGTCCCCCGGCGACCAGCGCACGCCGTCCCCCGCACCCGCCCCGGTGCCTGCTCCCGTACCCGCTTCCGTCGCTGTCATGAAGAGATCTTAGGGACGCACCCGCCGGCGCGGTGCGTTCTCGTCACGGACGGGTCATACGCAGCACGTCCAGGGCCTCGTCGAGCTGCTCCGGCGTCAGGTCACCGCGCTCGACATATCCCCCGGCCAGTACGGTCTCCCGGATCGTCGTGCCCTCGGCCAGGGACTTCTTGGCGACCTTCGCCGCCTCCTCGTAACCGATGTACTTGTTCAGCGGGGTCACGACGGACGGCGAGGACTCCGCGTACCGCCGCGCCCGCTCGACGTCGGCCGTGATGCCGTCGACCGTGCGGTCGGCGAGCAGCCGGGAGGCGTTGGCGAGGAGCCTCACCGACTCCAGGAGGTTCTTCGCGATTACCGGAAGCATCACGTTGAGCTCGAAGTTGCCGGCCGCCCCGGCGGCGGCGACCGTGGCGTCGTTGCCCGTCACCTGGGCGGCGACCATCAGCACGGCCTCGGGGATGACCGGATTGACCTTGCCCGGCATGATCGACGACCCGGGCTGCAGATCGGGAAGGCTGATCTCGGCAAGCCCGGTGCGGGGGCCGGAGGCCATCCAGCGCAGGTCGTTGGAGATCTTGGTGAGCGACACGGCGACGGTACGGAGCTGGCCGGACGCCTCGACGAGCCCGTCCCGGGCGCCCTGCGCCTCGAAGTGGTTGCGGGCCTCGGTGAGCGGCAGGCCGGTCGTGCGGGCCACCTCCGCGATCACGGCGGCGGAGAAGCCGGGCGGCGTGTTGATCCCGGTACCCACCGCCGTTCCGCCCAGGGGGAGTTCGGCGAGGCGGGGGAGCGATGCGTGCAGCCGCTCGACGCCGTGGCGGATCTGCGCCGCGTAACCGCCGAATTCCTGGCCCAGGGTGACGGGGGTGGCGTCCATCAGGTGCGTGCGGCCCGACTTCACGACGTCCGCGAATTCGGCCGATTTCCGCTCCAGGGCCGCGGCCAGGTGTTCGAGCGCCGGGATCAGGTCGGCGGTGACGGCCGCTGTCGCGGCGATGTGGATGGACGACGGGAACACGTCGTTCGACGACTGGGAGGCGTTGACATGGTCGTTGGGGTGGACGTCGCGCCCGAGGCGCTCGGTGGCCAGTGTGGCCACCACCTCGTTGGTGTTCATGTTGGACGACGTACCGGAACCCGTCTGGAACACGTCGACGGGGAAGTGCTCGTCCCAGCGTCCCGCCACCACCTCGGCGGCGGCCTCCTGGATGGCGTCCGCGATGTCCGGATCCAGTACCTTCAGCTCGGCGTTGACCTTGGCCGCCGCGGCCTTGATCCGGGCCAGGGCCTCGATGTGGGACCGCTCCAGCCGTTGCCCGGAGATGGGGAAGTTCTCCACCGCTCGCTGCGTCTGGGCACGCCACTTGGCGTGCGCGGGCACCTTCACCTCGCCCATCGAGTCGTGCTCGACGCGGTACGTCGTTTCCTCGGCCGATCCGTCCATGGTGTTCAAACCTCCTGATGCAGATGAGCACGTGGTGCGTTCCACGTATTCCCCGGGCGCCGTCCGCCAGAAGGTATCCGGAGCGGGGCCGCCGGCCGGCCGTACACGGCGGAGCGGACGCACCGGGGTACGAGAAGGGG
>NZ_JBHWZS010000465.1:0-4747 GCF_042728155.1 Streptomyces sp. NPDC060209 | reverse complement strand
GCCCCCCACCCCCCTCGGGGGCGCGGGGGGCAGCCGCCGCGCCCGTCCGCTCACGCAGGGAGCGCGGCAGCCAGCCCGTGCCGAGCAGCACCCCGGCGACCACGGCGCCACCGCCCGCCACCGCCCATCCGGTTGGGCGCTCGTGCAGCGCTAGCCAGGCGCCCGCCATGCCGACCACCGGGACCAGCATCGAGAACGGCGCCACCACACCGGCCGGATAGCGTTTGAGCAGCGCCGTCCAGATCCCGGATCCCACGACGCTGCCCAGCACCGCGATGTAGACGAGCGCGACCAGACCCGGCCAGCCGTCGGGGCCGAACGCCGACCCCAGCGCCCGCCAGCCCGTGGCCGGCCCCTCCTCCACAGCCGAGAGCGCCAGCAGCGGCAGCGGAGGGATCACCGCCATCCACAGCGCGAAACGCAGCGGATGCTGCGGCTTCGCCTGCCGGCTAGCCAGATTGCCGACCGCCCATCCGAGCGCCGCCAGCACGGTCAGTACCAGCGGCAGCAGCGGTGCCGTCCTCGCCCGGTCGACCGCGATCACGGCCATCCCCAGCACCGCCACCCCGATCCCGGCCAGCTGCCGCCCGGTGACCCGCTCACGCAGCAGCAGCGCCCCCAGCAGCACGGTGAACGGCGCCGACGCCTGCACCACCACGGACGCCAGACCCGAGGGCATGCCCTGCTCGATGGCGAGGAACAGCAGTCCGAACTGCGCGACGCCGAAACCCAGTCCGTACCCGAGCAGCCAGCGCAGCGGCACCCCCGGGCGCGGCACGAAGAGGACCACCGGCACCGCGAGCACCAGATAGCGCAGCGCTGCCAGGAAGAACGGCGGGAAGTGGTCGAGGCCGACCCGTACGGCGAGGAAGTTCAGCCCCCAGAGCACGGCCACCAGCACGGCCAGCGACCGGTCCCGGGCGGTCACCGGGAGGTACCGGAGAGCAGACCGGACTCGATGAGGCGGCCGCCGATGCCCCGCAGGAACTGCCCGTCGCCGATGAGCTTCTGATCGTCGGCGCACTGCTGGAGCACCAGCGTGTACCGGACGCCGTCAAGGCCCTCCAGCAGCCAGCAGAACATCATCACACCGGGGCACGACCCGCCCTTGAACACTGCGCGGGGCCAGCGGGCGGAGTCGATCGGGACCCCTGGGTACGCCGTCAGGATGGTGTCGACCACCCCGCTCGTGTCCTGTGCCCCGTCCTCGACCAGCGCGCCCAGCACTCGTGCCACGTCCCAGGCGCTCATGTGCCAGTCCAGGCCCAACCGGTGCACGGTCGGGCCGAGATCGGAGCCGCGTACGGTCATCGGGCCGGTGATCCGCTCCAGCAGCTGTCTGCGGCCTGCTTCGTCCGCGGCCACCCAGCCGGCCCGCAGCTCCGGGGCGCCCCAGCCGATCTCGAAGACCTCATGGCTCGTCAGGAACGGCCGCAGCAACGACGGATCGCTGTGCCCGCTCGCCATCACGGCCCGCTCCACCGCACCCCGGCCCAGCAGGTCCTGGATCAGGTCGGCGGCGGTGTTGTCGCTCATCGCGATCATCTTGTACGCCGTCTCGCGCACCGGGACCCGGGTGCCGTCCGGCAGTTCCTGCATGTCCCCGGTAGGCAGACTGCGCAGGGCCGGTGCGACTGTCACGCAGTCGTCCCACCGCACGGTGCCCGCGGCCACAGCCGCCGCCAGCGCCCGCATCAGATACAGCTTGTACGAGGAGCCGTTGGGCATCGGCCGGTCGGCGTCCTTGGCGTACAGCGTCTCGGCCACCCCGCCGCCCACCCGGGTCACGAGCGCCGACCAGGTCACCCCCGGCTGCTCCAGCGCCCGCGCCAGGTCGTCCCACGTGCGGACCGGCGGCGTCACCACCTCCGGGCCCAGATGCAGTACCCGGATCAGCCCGGTGGAGTCGAGCGTCAGCGACAGCGTGGAGCGGACCCCCGCCGGTCCTTCCAGGGTCACCCACGACTTGTGGGCCACCGGCTGGTAGTCCGTGACGGTGAACGGGCCCCGGCCGCGCCACTGATCCAGCGTCGCCGCGAAGCCCCGTGCATGCCTGGCGAGGAAGACGGGGACGAAGTTCCCGGACAGATCCTTGTCCTGGGGCGCGTCGAGGCCGGTGAGCAGTGCCACCGCCCAGCGGGTGCGCCGCCCGAGAGGAGTGCCGTCCCCGTCGAGTGCGGCCTGCGCGTCCGGGCGGACGGAGGTGTCGGAACCGGGCAGTTCGATCATCATCGCTCCTCGACGGCCGTTGCCGACCGGTGGTGTCAGTCCTCGGTGACAGTGATGGCCGTACACGGGCAGAGATCGACGCACAGCCGTACCGTCCCGTGCAGTTCGGGCGGCGGTTCGGCCAGCAGCAGGACCACGGTCCCGCTGTTCGGGTCCTGGTCGAAGACCTGCGGCTCCGTCGCCGCACACCGGCCCATCGCACAGCAGGCGTCCGTGTCCACGACCACGGTCAGCCGGCCGGCGCTCACCAGGTCACCGGCAGCGCGCCGAGCCCGTAACTGGAAACCTCGTGCCGGAAGTCCAGCTCCTCGAACGGGACGGCGAGCCGGGCGCCCGGCATCCACCGCAGCACGGCGGCCAGCATCTCCTCCAGCTCGACCTTGGCCAGCCACTGCCCCAGGCACTGGTGGATGCCGTGGCCGAAGGCCAGATGGCGGCGGGCGTCCCGGTGCGGGTCCAGGGTGTCGGGGGAGGGGAAGACCGACTCGTCGCGGTTGCCCGCCGACAGCGACACGACCACGCCCTCGCCGGCCCGGATCGTCACATCGCCCAGCTCCACATCCTTCAGCGCCGCACGGGCAAGCCCGTTCTGCACGATGGAGTGGTACCGCAGCAGTTCTTCGACCGCCCTGGGCAGCAGCTCCGGGTTCTTGTCCAGCGCGTCGACCAGGCCCTGGTCGGTGACCAGGCTCAACAGGCTGAGACCGGCCTGACTGGTGGTCGTCCCATGCCCGGCCACCAGCAGCAGCCGGCACATCGGGACCATCTCCTCGACGGACAGACTGCCCTTGCGCACCTGGTCGACGACCAGCCGGCTCAGCAGGTCGTCGCCCGGCTCGGGCATCCGCATGCGCTCCTCGACCACGTCGCGCAGCAGGCCGTCCAGCTCGTCGCGCGCGGCGGCGACCTGCTCGGGCCGGTAACCACGGTCTATGAGGATCCCGGCCCGGTTCTCGATAAGTTCGCGCTGCTCGTCGGAGACACCGAACAGCAGGGCGATCACCCGGGACGGGACCGGGATCGTCAGCCCGCGCACCAGGTCCACCGGGCGTTCGCCCTTGACCAGTTCGCCCAGCATCTCGTCCAGGTGCTCCCGCAGCACCGGCCGCATCGCCTCGGCCCTGCCGTGCAGGAAGTCACGGGTGAGCATGGACCGCAGCCGGGAGTGGTCGGGGTCGTCCATGCGGATGAAGGAGGCGGTATGGGGCTTGTCCCGCACCAGGACGGACGTGGTCGTCATCATCGGGAAGCCGGGGGCGCTGGTCACCGCGGTGAACCTGCGGTCCGCGAGCACCGTGCGGACGTGCGGATGCGCCGTAACCAGCCACACCTGGCTGCCGTCCCACATCGTGATGCGGCTCGCCGCCGGTCCGGACCGCAGGAGGGCGAGCGGCGGAGGCGGATCGATCGGGGAGACGCGCTCCATCGGGTAGGACGGCGCGGCCGTCCCCTTCGGGGGTGCTGCGTCCTGCGTCATGGGGGTCCCACCTATCGCTGCACGGGCATGCCGAAGTGAAGTAGCGGGCCCCATCCTCACCGCCCGCCCAGCGACCTGCCCTACGGGGCGGCCGGACCCGCATAACCAGCCACGAACGCACATAACAGCATCCGCCGGAGGCCGTTCACCGGGCGCCCACCAGGCTGGTACGGTCGGCGCCCCGCACCCGTAGGACGCCTCTCGGGCCGGATTCCCGGTCCGGCCCACCGCCCGGTTCACCACCCCGAGAACGAGGAACACATGAGTTCATCGCTACAGGGAAAAGTCGCACTCGTCACCGGTGCCAGCTCAGGAATCGGCCGGGCCACCGCCCGCGCCCTTGCCGCGGCAGGGGCCTCCGTCGCCCTCGCCGCCCGCCGTGTCGACCGCCTCGAAGCGCTGCGCGGCGAACTGGAGGCCGAGGGCGCCACGGTCCAGGTGCTCGGCCTGGACGTCACCGACGAGCAGGCCGTTGCTGCGGCCGTACGGTCCACCGTCGACACGCTCGGCCGGATCGACATCCTGGTGAACAACGCCGGCCTGATGCTGCTGGGGCCGGTGGAGAACGCCGACACCACCGACTGGACCCGGATGATGGACACCAACGTCATGGGCCTGATGTACACGACCCACGCGGCCCTGCCGGAACTGATCAGGAACCAGGGCACGGTCGTCCAGATATCGTCCATCGCCGCCCGCGTCGTCGGACGTGGCAGCGCCGTTTACAACGCCAGCAAGTTCGCCGTCAACGGATTCAGCGAGGGGCTGCGCCAGGAGGTCACAGAGCGCGGAGTGCGCGTGGTGGTCATCGAGCCGGGCACCGTGGAGACCGAACTGCGCGACCACATCACGCACGCCCCCTCCAAGGCGGCCATCACCGAACGGGTAGCCAAAATAAGGCAGTTGCAGAGCGAGGACATCGCCGACGCGGTCCTGTACGCCGTCACCGCGCCCCCGCACGCCACGGTCAACGAAATCTTCATCCGCCCCACCGACCAGGCCTGAACCGCGGCCTTCCCGGCGGGCACCGCACTGCGCGGT
>NZ_JBHWZS010000464.1:0-4748 GCF_042728155.1 Streptomyces sp. NPDC060209 | reverse complement strand
GATGCGCTGGATCAGCTCATTGCCGCGTATGAGTCCGAGGGCGTCCGGGTTCGTCGGGTTCCGGTGGACTACGCGTCCCACACCTCCCACGTCGAGCTGATCCAGGACGAACTGGCCGACGTGCTGGCCGACGTAAAGCCACAGACAGCGACTGTCCCCATGTATTCGTCGGTGGACGGACGTTGGGTCGAGGGCGCGGAACTGGACGCCGGCTACTGGTTCCGCAATCTGCGGCAGACGGTGCGGTTCGCCGACGCGACCGCCGCCCTGATCACAGAGGGGTTCAGGGCGTTCGTCGAGGTGAGCTCGCATCCGGTGCTCGCGCACAGCATCCAGGAGAGCCTGGACGAGATCCTTCAGGCGCCGAGCGTCGTGACGGGGACCCTACGCCGCGACGACGGCGGACTGGACCGCCTGTTGCTGTCGGTGGCCGAACTCTACGTGCGGGGCATCCCCGTACGGTGGACGACCTCGTTCGGCGAGCCCCTACCGCCCCGGGTCGAGTTGCCCACGTACGCCTTCCAGCATCAGCACTACTGGCTTGAGCCTGGGATCGGCGCGGGTGACCTCGCAGCGGCCGGCCTGGAGGAAGGGGGTCACCCGCTCCTGCATGCTGCGATCACGCTCGGCGGTACCGAACGCAGTGTGTTCTCCGGGCGTCTGACCCAGCGCGACCAGCCTTGGCTGGAGGATCACCGGGTGGGCGGGCTGATGCTGCTGCCGGGTACGGCGCTGTTGGACACGCTGTGCCACATCGGTGAGCGGCTGCGGGTACCGGTCGTGGACGAGCTCACGATCTCGGCACCGATCGTCGTCCCGGACGGCGGAGGCGCTGATCTCCAGATCACCGTCGAGGAAGCCGAAGGCCCAGGCGATTCCGGCGCACGCGTGGTGCGCGTGTACACCCGGTCAGGACCCGACGAGGAGTGGAGCGAGAACGCCAACGGCCTTCTGACGACGTCCTCGGAGCCGTCCCTCGTACAGGCCGATCTCAGCTCGTGGCCGCCCGTCGGCGCCCGGCCCGTCGACCTGGACGGCTTCTACGACCGTCTGACCGTCGACTACGGTCCGGCGTTCCGGGCCGTCGAGGCTGCCTGGGTACAGGACGGGCGCGTCTACGCGGCACTGCGGCTCCCGGAATCCAGCTCGGGTACGTCCGACGACACCGACGGTTACGGCATCCATCCCGCTCTGCTCGACGCCGCCCTGCACCCGCTCGCCGTGTCGGACTTCTTCGCCGACCCGGACCGCCCCCGGCTGGCCTTCTCCTGGTCGGGTGTCCGGCTCCACGCCACCGGAGCACGATCCCTTCGAGTGGTCCTGGCACCGGCGGGCCCCGACACGGTGTCGATCAGCGCCGCCGACGACACCGGTGCTCCTCTCCTCGACATCGATGCCCTGACCGTGCGGCCCGTCGATCCGACGCGACTGCGCGTCACCGCTCCTCAACTGGGCGGCTCGCTCTACGAGGTGGCTTGGATTCCGGCTCTCGCCGCAGCCACCTCCGGCGCATCCGACACGCAGTGGGAGTTCCACGCGGATCTGGACACGACCGCGCCCTCCGTACCTCCGGTGGTCGTCCTCAGGACTCCCGACGGCGATGTGGATCGGACGGTTCCCGAGCAGGTGAGCGCAGTGGGGCTGGCCGTTCTGGGCGTTCTGCAGGAGTGGCTGGCCGACACACGGACCCACGCGTCACGTCTGGTCGTCGCCACTCGCGGCGGTGACCTGGTCCAGGAACCCGTCCGGGGCCTGGTCCGCACCGCCCAGTCCGAACACCCCGGCCGGTTCGGACTGCTCGAAGTGGAACGCTTCGACGAGGAGTCCGTGTCCATCGGACTCGCCGACGCGCTGCGGGACGAACCGCAGATCGCGGTACGGGGCGACCAGGCGCTCGTCGCCCGTCTCAGGCGCGCCCATTCGCCCACCCTGCCGGAGCGCCCGCGGCTGGGCGGAGGCACGGTGCTGGTCACAGGCGCCACCGGCGGTCTGGGCCGACTCGTCACCGATCACCTCGTCCGCTCAAACGAAGTGGCCGAGCTGGTGCTCGTGTCCCGGTCAGGCGTGCCGGACGAACGGCTCGCGGAACTGTCCTCGTCCGGTGCCCGCGTGACCGCGGTGGCCGCCGACGCGGGGGACCGCGAGGCTCTGGCGCGAATCGTCGCCTCCGTCTCCGACCGGCTGACCGCGGTGGTGCACGTGGCGGGAGTCGTCGACGACCGTGTGATCGGAGACCTGGACGCCCAGCGATGGCACACCGCGCTGCGGCCCAAGGTGGACGCGGCGTGGCATCTGCACGAGCTGACCGAAGGCCTGGACCTGGCGGCGTTCGTCCTCTACTCGTCGGCCTCCTCCACCTTCGGCGGCTCGGGCCAGGGCAATTACGCGGCAGGCAACGCCTTCCTCGACGCCCTCGCCGCGCACCGCCGCGCGCAAGGGCTCCCCGCGGTGTCCCTTGCATGGGGGCTGTGGGCGGAGTCCGCCGGCATGGGCGGAAGGCTCAGCGACACCGACCTTGCCAGGATGGCCCGAGCCGGCACGAGGCCGCTCTCCGCCGAGCATGGGCTCGCCCTGTTCGACGCAGCGCTGGAGAGCGACAGTCCCGCACTCGTACCCATCCGGCTCGATCTGGCCGCCGTACGCGACAGCGCGGAGGTTCCCGCCCTGCTGCGTGACCTGGTGCCCGCCCCGACACGGCGTGCTGTGCGACGTGACACCTCGGCCGGCAGCGACAGTGCCTCGACGCTGAAGCGGAGGCTGGCCGCGCTGGGAGTGCCCGAGCAACTCGATGTGCTGCTCGATCTCGTGCGCAGCAGCGCCGCGGCCGTCCTCGGCCACGCCACCGCCGACGCGATCGAAGCACAGCGGGCGTTCAAGGAGCTGGGAGTCGACTCGCTCACCGCGGTCGAGCTGCGCAACCGGCTCACTGCAGTCACCGGCCTGCGGCTGCCCGTCACCCTGGTCTTCAACTACCCGACGGCCTCCGAGCTCGCCGAGCACCTGCGCACCGAACTGCTGGGTGAGGAGGCCGAGGACGACCGCAGGCCGCAGGACCCCGCCTCAGCTGTCCCTGCCCTCGCTCCCGGAGCTCCGGCCGACGAGCCGATCGCGATCGTGGCGATGGGATGCCGCTTCCCCGGCGGACTCTCCTCGGCGGAGGACCTCTGGCAGCTGGTCGAGGCGGGCGGTGACGTCATCACCGGTCTGCCCACCGACCGTGGTTGGGACCTGGACGGTCTCTACGACCCGGATCCCGATGCACCAGGGAAGACGTACGTCCGTGGCGGCGGATTCCTCCAGGGTGTCGCGGGGTTCGACGCCGGGTTCTTCGGGATCAATCCGCGTGAGGCGCTGGCGATGGATCCGCAGCAGCGGTTGCTGCTGGAGGTGTCGTGGGAGGTGTTCGAGCGCGCGGGCATCGACCCGACTTCGCTGAAGGGCACGCCCACGGGCGTGTTCGTGGGCACCCACGGCCAGGACTACGGCACTGGCGACACGGCCGGCCAGGCCGACGAGGGCTACCTCGTGACCGGCAACGCGGGCAGCGTCCTGTCCGGAAGGGTCTCGTACACCCTTGGGCTGGAGGGCCCCGCGCTGACCGTGGACACGGCGTGCTCGTCGTCCCTGGTGGCACTGCATCTGGCGGCGCAGGCCCTGCGCAGCGGGGAGTGCTCACTCGCGCTCGCAGGCGGTGTCTCCGTCATGTCGACGTTGGAAGGCGTCGTCGGCTTCAGCCGGCAGCGCGGACTCGCCACCGACGGCCGCAGCAAGGCATTTGCCGAGAGCGCCGACGGATTCGGAATGTCGGAGGGCGTGGCTGTGCTCCTGGTCGAGCGGTTGTCGGATGCGCGGCGGCTGGGTCATGAGGTGCTGGCGGTGGTGCGGGGGTCGGCGGTCAACCAGGACGGCGCGTCCAACGGCCTCACCGCGCCCAACGGGCCGTCGCAGGAGCGGGTCATCCGCCAGGCGCTGGCGGGTGCACGACTGTCCGCGTCGGACATCGACGCGGTCGAGGCGCACGGGACGGGGACGCCATTGGGTGACCCGATCGAGGCGCAGGCACTGCTGGCGACCTACGGCAAGGACCGGCCCATGAACCGGCCGGTGTGGATGGGCTCCGTGAAGTCCAACATCGGTCATACGCAGGCTGCGGCGGGTGCTGCGGGGATCATCAAGATGGTGCAGGCGATCCGGCATGGTGTGTTGCCGAGGACGCTGCATGTGGACGAACCGTCCTCGAAGGTGGACTGGTCGTCGGGGGCTGTGGAGTTGCTGACGGAGTCCAGGTCGTGGCCGGAGGTCGACCGTCCGCGCAGGGCTGGTGTCTCGGCCTTCGGCGTGAGTGGGACGAACGCCCACGTGATCCTGGAGCAGGCACCGGCTCCCTCCGAGGGCGAGCCCGGGGTGGAGGAACCTGCTGCTGTTGTGCCGTGGGTGATCTCCGGTGCCTCGGCCAAGGGACTGCAGGGCCAGGCGGAACGACTCGAGTCGTTCGTACGGGAGCATCCGGAACTGCCGGAGACCGCCATCGCACACGCGCTGACGAAGACGCGCGGCACATTTGCCCATCGGGCGGTGGTGGTTGCTGGGGATCGTGGTGGTGTGTTGGCGGGTGTGTCGGCGTTGGCTCGGGGTGTTGGGGCTGGTGGGGCTGTGGTGTCGGGTGTGGCGGATGTGTCGGGTCGGTCGGTGTTCGTGTTTCCGGGTCAGGGTTCGCAGTGGGTGGGGATGGGCCGGGATCTGCTGGA
>NZ_JBHWZS010000463.1:0-4786 GCF_042728155.1 Streptomyces sp. NPDC060209 | reverse complement strand
CACCCCACGCGGGATGCGGGACCACCTCGACGGGGCTGTTCAGCGGGTCACTTCAGGCCGAAGGCCTTGATGATCTCCTGGTCGACGGCCAGGCCGCCGGGCCCCTCGGTGTGTGCCTTGAGCGAGACCGAGGACGCGCCCTTGGCCGGAGTCCGCAGCTTCGCGGTCCACTCGCCCGACGAGCCCTTGCGCAGCTCCACCGCGCTCCAGGACTTGCCCTCGTCGTAGCTGACGGACAGCGAGGCCTTGGTCGCCTTCACCGCGCCCTCCAGCCACGCCTGGGTGCCGGACTCGATGCCGACCTCGATCGTCCTGCCGGCCTCGACGTCACCCGCCAGGTCGGTGTCCACGTCGTAGTCGAGCTGGAGCAGCGCGATGTCGGCCTGCTGCGTGCCGTCCGGCAGAGCACCCGAGACGAAGTTCCACTCGGAGTGCGTCCGCGTCGAGGTCTTCCACGTGGCCTCGTCCCGCATCGAGTCGATGACCAGGCGGTACGGCACCTTCTCGGGCGACAGGTCCCAGGCGTAACCGGCCCGTCCCGCGCCCTTCTTGATCAGGGTGTCGCCCTGGTAGAAGGCGTAGGACGTGGTGTCGTACTCGTTCTCGGGCATCGAGCCGGAGTGGCCCTCACCCGAATCCGTCCACGGCGTGATGTTGAACTGCATGTCGTTGTACGAGGTACGGAACGGTCCCCAGTACGCGGTGCCGAGCCGGGGGCCGACGACGGGGGCGAACCAGTCGGCTCGGTAGGTCCTGCCCGCCGTGTAGTCCAGCTCGGCGCTGCGCACCTCGTGCGCAGTGTCGGAGGCTTCGGCGTTGAGCACCGAGTGGTTCTCGTACCAGAAGGAGTCGCCGGGCAGCGGGTTGACCCACTCGGTGCGGGTGCCCGGGAACTTCTCGTACTCCTCGAAGCCGAGGCCCGGACCGTAGTCCGGGATGTCGTAGCGGTAGCCGCCGCCCAGTGTCGCCTTGTGCCCGTAGAAGGTGTTCTCCACCTTCGCGAGCCGGCCTGCCGACGGGGCGAAGGCCAGCGAGCGGTCCGGGACGGTGCCGTCGTGACGGTCCACCAGGTCGTAGATGTAGGAAGCGAACTTCTTCTGGTCGACGGAGAGCTTCTTGCCGCGCTGAGCCGCCTTGATCAGCGTCTCGCCCGCGATCGTCTGCACCGAGGCGACCGGAATGGTGGTCTGCTCGCCGTACGGCACGTACCTCTCCAGCGAGACTCCACGGCCGTCGTTGACGACGAAGAGCGCCTTCGCGCCCGCCGCGAGTGCGTTGGCCAGCCGCTCGGCGGGCGGAACGGCGTCACTACGGGTGACGACGACGGCCTTGCCCTTGACGCTGCGACCCTCGTAGTCGGCCGCCGCGCCGTTGCCGGCGAAGACACCGGTGAGCTTCTGCTCGCTGTCCTCGGCGACGGCCGAGCCGTTCTGCACCGTGACCGGGACGTCGTGGCCGTCGGCCGTAAGGTCGATGAGCTCCTCGCCCTGGCGCCAGCGGGTGAGGAAGCTGAAGCTGCCCTGGGTGACCTTCTTCGTCGGGCTCGCCCACAACTGGTCGTAGGTCAGAGGGATCTGGAAGGCGTCACGCTGGACCACTCCCTCGGGGGACGTGCGGGCCATGTCGTACCGCAGCTGCCGGGTCTCGGTCTCCTTCGGGGTGCGCACGCTGACCTTGCGGGCCTTGGAGGCGTCGAGGGTGACCGTGGTGGCCTTGTCGAGGATCGTCTCGGGGGCCGCGAGGAACGCCACGGCCTTCGAGTCGGCGCGGTCACCGTCGATGTCGGCGGAGGTCCAGGCGGTGTAGTTGCCCGGGGGCAGCCGCAGCGTGGTCTCACCGGAGACCTGGACGAGGCCGAGCTGTGTGTCGCCGAGCGCGGCGAGGACCACGACGCCGTCCATCGGCGCGCCCGCACGGTCGCGCAGACGGAGCGTCAGGTCGTAGAGCTCCTGCTCCTTGTTCACGGCGAAGCCGGTGTGGGCAACCGTCGTGCCGGTCGCGTCTGTGGCGACGACCTGGCCGGAGAACTGGGTGTCGTTCGCGATCTTCGACGGGTCGATCGAGAGGACGGCCTCGGCGGTGGAGCCCGCGGGGACCGTCAGCTCCGATGCGGACAGGGTGTAGGCGGCGGCGTCCGTGTCGGTCGCCAGTTTCAGCGTGACGTCCTTGTCACCCGTGTTGCGGTAGGTGATGGTGCGCTCCGCGACCGCGTCCTCGGCGCTGTGCGGCCAGTCGTACGACGCGACCTCGACGGAGCCGGTGGCCTCGATCGTCGTGTCGATGGCGGCCTTCACGTCGAGGCGGCCGGTGCCCTGCTGGTAGGGCGTGTAGTCGGTCAGCTGCTTGGACGAGCTCATCAGCGCGTCCTTGACGCGCTGCCCGGACCACTCGGGGTGACGCTGCTTCAGGATGGCCGCCGCGCCGGCGACGTGCGGGGTCGCCATCGACGTGCCCGACATCGACTGGTACATGCCTTCGATGCCCGGGACCGACTGCGAGGCCGCGGCGTTGATGTCGACGCCGGGGGCGGACAGGTCGGGCTTCAGACCGTGGGACCGCACGAGCGGGCCCATGGAGGAGAAGTCGGCCCGGCCGTCCTGCTTGTCGACGGCCGCGACGGTGAGGGCGCTCGCGGCGGAGCCGGGTGACCCGATGGTGCCGGCTCCGTAGGCGTTGCCGGCGGCGATCACGAACAGCGGACCGCCGTCGGCGGAGAGCGCGTCGACCGCCTGCGACATCGGATCGGTGCCGTCGTCCGGGATGCTGGAGCCGAGGCTCATGGAGACGACGTCGGCGCCTTCGCCCTTGGCCCACTCCATGGCCTCGATGATGCCCGAGTCGGCGCCGGACCCCTCGTTGCTCAGGACCTTGCCGACGATCAGGTCGGCGGCGGGGGCGACGCCCTTGTTGGCGCCGTCCGAGGCCGCACCCGAACCGGCGATGGTGGAGGCGACGTGTGTGCCGTGACCGTGCTTGTCGTCGACCTCCTCGCCCGGCACGAAGCTCTTGGACTGCTTGACGCGGTCCTTGACGTCCGGGTGCGTCGCGTCGATGCCGGTGTCCAGGACGGCGACCGTGGTGCCCTTGCCGTCGAAGCCGGCGGCCCAGGCCTGCGGAGCGTTGACCTGCGGAACGGAGTCCTTGAGTGCCGCCTCGACCTTGCCGTCGAGCCACAGCTTGGCTATGCCGCTGTCCAGCGAACGGCTCTTCTCCGTGCGGCTGATGTCGCTCCAGAAGGCCCGGGCGTCGTCCTTGTCGGCCTTCAGCGCCGCGCCGTTGACCGACTCGAGACGACGGACCGCGTTGCTGCCCTCCGGGGCGGCGGGCAGCGACCGGGCCTTGCTCGCCGGATAGGTGGCGATCAGCGGGATGCCGGACGAGTGCTGGTCGTCGTATCCCATCTCGACCAGGGTCGAGATGTTGAACAGCCGTCGGTCCAGCTTCCCCGCCGCGAGGAGGGAGCTCGCCTCGTCGGGGATGACGTAGATGTCCTCCCCGGCCTGCTGCACGTGCACGCCGCCCGTCGCACCCTCGGGTCGGTCGACGGTGACGGTGTCCTGGTTGCCGGCGCCGTCCGCGTAGTGGACCACGTCGCCGGTGACCAGCGTGATGTCGTAGTCGTGGGCCTCGGATCCGTGGCGGTCCTCGGTGGCCGACGGCTTCGGGGCGGCGGTGGCGGAACCCACCGCGGGAAGCATGACGCCGCTCACGAGGGCGACGGAGGTCGCTATGAGCAGGGCCCTGCGTCCCGCGCGAGCGGGTCTCGCCCGGCCGGAAACGGAGGAGAGGGAAAATGTCATGCAGCTGATCTACCGGTAAATCCGGGGCTGCGGACGGCTTCACCCCTGGCGTGAAACCGCCGTGGCGGCTACCCGCCCGCGGTGGTCGGCCGGCGAGGGTCCGGTTCAGGCCACCGAGGCCAGCGGTGTGCCGCTTTCGTGGTGGATCGGGGTGTGTGCGCCCTTCAACGGCAGGCCACTGCCCCCGCGCCGCTCGGCGACGATCTCCGCCGCGATGGAGAGGGCTGTCTCCTCCGGCGTGCGCGCGCCCAGGTCGAGTCCGATGGGCGAGTGCAGTGCGGCGAGTTGGCGCTCGGTGACGCCTGCCTCACGCAGCCGCTCGTTGCGCTCCAGGTGGGTGCGGCGCGAGCCCATGGCTCCGACGTAGGCGACCGGCAGCCGCAGGGCCAGCTCCAGCAGCGGGACGTCGAACTTGGCGTCGTGCGTGAGGACGCAGAGCACCGTCCGCGCGTCCACCTCCGTCGTGGCCAGATAGCGGTGCGGCCAGTCGACGACGATCTCGTCGGCGTCGGGGAAACGGGCCGCCGTGGCGAAGACGGGGCGGGCGTCGCAGACGGTGACGCGGTAGCCGAGGAATCGCCCGGCCCGCACCAGGGCGGCGGCGAAGTCGATCGCTCCGAAGACGATCAGCCGGGGCGGCGGGACGCTCGATTCGACGAGCAGGGTGAGGGGTCGTCCGCAGCGGGAACCCTCGGAGCCGATGGTGAGGGTGCCGGTGCGGCCGGCGTCGAGCATCGCACCGGCCTCGGCGGCGGCCGTACGGTCCAGCTCCGGATGTCCGCCGAGGCCGCCTTCGTACGAGCCGTCGGAGTGGACGAGCAGGGGACGGCCGAGCAGGCTCTCCGGCCCCTCGGTGACCCGGGCGACCGCCCCCCCCGGCCCCCCCGCGGCGGCGGCGCACGCCGCGGCGAACACCCGGGGCGCGGGGGAGGCCGCGGCCCCCCGGGTCACCCAGATGGGGGTGTAGCCGCCACAGGTCCGGCCCA
>NZ_JBHWZS010000462.1:0-4833 GCF_042728155.1 Streptomyces sp. NPDC060209 | reverse complement strand
GACCATGCTGGGCTCCCTGATCCAGCCTGATCCGAACGAAGGACCCTAGTCGTAGCTGAGGTCCGACGCGGTGTAGCGGCAGTACGTGCCGTCCGGACCGCTGCCCGTCTCCGTCGGCTCGGCGCCGGTGCTGTTGCCGGTGTAGCGGACGCACGGCTTGATCTTCTTGCTGCTGTCACCGTGGATCCGCACCGAACGCAGTGCGGCGGTGTCCCCGTAGTTGGTGTTGATGCCGACCAGGGACTTGCCCGGCGCCGTGATGTCGACGTCGTTCACGATGATCTCGCGCTTGTACTGCTTGGAGCAGTTGCCGCAGGACCGGACGAGCTTGCCGAAGTCCGCGACCTGGAACTTCGTGATGACCAGCTTGCCCGCGCCGTTGAACTGGAAGACCTTGTCGGAGGCCTTCTTGGCACCGCCGCCGTACACCGTGTAGACGGAGCCGGTCGATGTGCCCTTGAAGGACGCGGCGTCCTCGCCGACGTCCTCCCACCAGACGTTCTGGATCGTGCAACTGCCGGAGCAGTGGACGCCGTCGGCGGCGGGCGAGCCCAGGATGACGTTCTTGAGCGTGGCTCCGTCGGCCAGCTTGAAGATCGGGTCCTGGCCCTCTTCCTGGCCGTCCCCGCCGAGGTCGCCGCTCCCGTAGAAGCGCTTCAGCGATCCGTCGTACGTCCCGGAGACCTCGATGGTCTTCGAGACGGCCTGGGTGCCGGTGGCACTGGGCCAGGCGGGTACCGCGGCCGTCGCCGCGCCTGCGGGCTGCAGCATCACATTGGTGGCCAGAGCGGCGCCGGTGAGACCCAGGGCCGCGGTCAGGGCGGCGGCCATGCGGCGCTTGCCGGGCCTGCGCCGGTGGGTGTGCGCTCGTTCGCTCATGTTCGTTGGTCCCGTTTCCTAGGGGGTGAGGGGGGAGTGTGTTGCGCTCATGGGTCGCCACCGCCCGGGAAAGGGTTGCCGTGTTCCGGATCTGTTTTCTCCGTGGGCCGGATATGTGTCTCCGCCGGTCGTGTGCGCCGGGGCGCCGTGCACCCCGGCGGGCTGCCGCCACACGCCGTGCGCTCAGTGCGTCTCCGTGAAGTCGCCGCCCACCGACGTCTGTTCACCCGCAGCACGCGCACGCGCCGTGTAGTCGTCCCGCCCGGTGTCGCGGACGCCCTCCGTGTGGTTGTACTGCCCCGCGAAGGTGTGCGTACCGGTCGGCACGCTCCGGCCCGGCTTCAGGGTCCAGCGGTAGACGAGGAAGCCGTCCTCCTCGCGCGCCGACGCCGCGAAGTCCTGCTCCGGCAGGGAGCGCCAGGAACCGGTGGTGTTCACCCCGCCGTTCAGCGCGATCCGGAGCTCGACGGTGAGCGCGGACAGCGGCTGGGCCGTCTTGACCGTCACTTCGCTCTGCGCCCAGTAGCCGTTGCTGTTCGGGTCCAGCGAACCGTCCGACCACAGCGGGCCCTTCCCGGCGGGCAGCGCACCGCCCCGGCCCGGGGACGGCGACGCGGGGCCGGGTGACGCGGGCCCGGCGGCCACCCGCTGCCCGTCCTTCGGCTCCTCCTGGCCCGCCGACGTGACCGCGAACGCGCCGGCGGTCAGCACGCCGCACACCGCCGCCGTCGCACCCGCGACCCGCAGCCACGGCATCGGTGTACGCGGGGCGCGCACGGGACGGGCAGGCGGTTCCTCAGCCATGCCGCGCTCGATCCGGGCCAGCATCCGCGCCCGGTCGGGCCGGTGCGAAGCGGCGGCCGCGCGCAGCCGCTCCCGCAGGTCCTCGTCCATCACTGCCTTCCTCCGGTGCGCTGCCCGGCGGCCGCCACCTGTACCTGTGCCGCCGGGGTCTCGGGTCCGAGCAGCCGCTGGAGTTCCGCCACACCGCGCGAGGTCTGGCTCTTCACCGTACCCACCGAGACCCCTAGGACCAGAGCGGTGTCCCGTTCGGACAGGTCGAAGGCGTGCCGCAGCACCACGCACGCACGCTTGCGGAACGGCAGCCGGCGCAGGGCCCCTTGGACGTCCACCACGGCCGACACGTCGGGCCCGTCCGCCGCATAGCCGTCCCCGGCCCCGCGGGGCGCCCAGAACAGCGCGATTCTCCGGCGCTCGCGCACCGCGCTGCGGATGCGCGTACGGGCCAGGTTGGCGACGACCCCTCTGGCGTACGCCGCCGGGTGGTCGGCGCCCCTGACCCGGTCCCAGCGGTGCCAGAGCGCCATGAGCGCGTCGGCGGCCAGGTCGTCCGCCGCATCGGCCTCACCCGTCAGCAGATGGGCGAGCCGGGCGAGTTCGGCGTAGTGCGCCTCGAAGAACGCACGGAACTCGGCGGCAGCAGCATCATCCACGACTGTGCCCACGGGTACCTCTTCTCTGCACTGGATCCCTGCGCGCTCGAACGGGCTGTGTACGTTCCCAGTTCCGTTCGCGGGGCGAGAGCGTACCAATGAGCACCCCGGAAGCGCTTCGACGCGTGCGCCTCCCAGTAAGGCGCAACACGGCGAAAACCTGAACCCCCTGCGCCGGATGAACGGCCGGGGGACATCCGCGCCGCCCCCGTACGACGCGGATGTCCCCCGGAGATCACCCGGCGGTACGGCCGGATCCAGCCGGTGCGGAGGGCTTCAAGGCCGTCAGCACACCCACTTGTTGGAGCCGATGCCGTACTGGAACAGGCCGTCGGAGAAGGTGTTCAGGTTGCTGATGGCGTGCCCACGCCTGAGGAGGTAGCTCCGGCCCTCGTGGTCCTTCAGCGTGTAGATCCGGACGTCGCAGTCGTTGCCGTGGTTGTAGACCGAGCCGGCGTTGTTGAACTTGTTGTACTGGCGCAGGTTCGTGTTGTCGCCGAAGACCTCGCCCGGGTCGCCCGCGTAGCCCGTCGCGAGCCATGCGCACAGAGCCCCCGCGCTGCAGTCCGATATGGCCGCCTGCGCCGGTGCGGCGGTCGCGGCCACCCCCAGGCCCGCCAGCAGAACGGCCCCCGCCGCGACAGCCGCCTTCGTCCGTAACGCGATGAACTTCCTCATGCCTCTTCCCCCTTCAGGACTTTCACGATCGCCCACGGAAGCCGACGGGAGCCCTGCGGGCCCCGTGCGCCGTGTTCGGTGCGAACCACTCTGGCCCGCGGCCGCCCGTCCGGCCATGCTGTTGCGGCTGACCGCAAAGGCCGAGGTGAACGGGCAGGGGGAGACGCACCTTCCGGGGGCGTGACGCGGCGCACGTCCCTGTGTAAGACGTAACACGGGGAAAACCTGAAATCCCCGTGGCCGGTGAACAATCCGGCTGACCGCCGCGTGATCCGTACACAAGGAGGAGTGCCATGCCGGACAGACCTGATCCCACCGCGCCCGCGCGCAAGACCGAGGACGCCCTGGTCCCGGGGCCCGCGGTGTCCCCGGAGGCCGCGGCATCCGCTGCGGCCGCGCCCCCGGCGTCCGGCCGCCTGGGCGGGGTCGACCGCTTCTTCTCCATCAGCGCCCGGGGCTCCGACTTCGGACGTGAGATACGCGGCGGCTTCGCCACCTTCTTCACGATGGCCTACATCCTGGTGCTCAACCCGATCATCCTCGGCTCGGCCGAGGACAAGTTCGGCAACCACCTCTCAGGGCCCCAACTCGCCACCGCCACAGCCCTGGTCGCGGCGGTGATGACCGTCGTCATGGGGCTCGGCGGCAATCTGCCGCTCGCCCTCGCCGCCGGTCTCGGCCTCAACGCGGTCGCGGCCTTCCAGCTCGCGCCGCTGATGAGCTGGCCCGACGCGATGGGTCTCATCGTCATCGAGGGCCTGCTGATCTGCGTCCTGGTGGTCACCGGGCTCCGCGAGGCGCTCATGCACGCGATCCCGCCGTCCCTCAAGCAGGCCATCAGCGTCGGCATCGGGCTCTTCATCGCGTTCATCGGATTCGTCGACGCCGGATTCGTCACCCGCATCCCCGGCGACACCGGCTCCGTCCCCGTCCAGCTCGGCGCCACAGGACACCTCTCCGGCTGGCCGGTCCTGGTCTTCTGCCTCGGCGTGCTGCTCACCGTCGCGCTGCTCGCCCGCAGGGCGAAGGGCGCCATCCTCATCAGCATCGTCGTGACGACCGTCGTGGCGGTGGTCATCAACGAGATCGCCGACATCGCCCCCACCGCGTGGGGCCTGACCGTGCCCGCCGTCCCCGACGACCTCTTCGCGGCGCCGGACTTCGGACTGATCGGCTCCTTCAGCCTCTTCGGGGCGTTCCAGCACGTCGGTGTCATCACCATCGTGCTGCTGGTCTTCACCCTGCTGCTGAGCGACTTCTTCGACACCATGGGCACCGTGGTGGGCGTCTCCCACGAGGCCGGACTCCTCGACGAGGACGGCAAGGTGCCGCATCTGGGCCGGGTCCTGCTCATCGACGGCGCGGCGGCCGTCGCGGGCGGCGCGGCCTCCGCCTCCTCCGCCACGTCCTACGTCGAGTCCACCGCGGGGGTCGGCGAAGGTGCCCGTACCGGCTTCGCCTCCCTCGTCACCGGTGGCCTCTTCGCCGTGGCGCTGTTCCTCACCCCGCTGTCCACGATCGTCCCCGCCCAGGCGGCGGCGCCGGCCCTGGTCGCGGTCGGCTTCATGCTGATGGCCCAGGTACGGAACATCGACTGGGAGAAGTACGAGATCGCCGTCCCGGCCTTCCTCACGATCGCCGTGATGCCGTTCACCTACTCGATCACCAACGGCATCGGCGCGGGCTTCGTCGCCTACGTCGTGCTCAAGACCGTCCTCGGCAAGGCCAAGGAGGTCCACCCGCTGCTGTGGGGCACCGCGGCCCTGTTCGCGGTGTACTTCGCCATCGACCCGATCGAGCAGCTGCTCGGCGTGAGGTAGGC
>NZ_JBHWZS010000461.1:0-4859 GCF_042728155.1 Streptomyces sp. NPDC060209 | reverse complement strand
CCCGCCACGGTGCGCGCATCGGCCGCCCGCTCGACGGTGCGGCGCGCGGCCGCCCGCTCGACGGTGCGGCGCGCGGGCGCCCGCCGCCACGAGCGCTCAGCCTCCGGTCACGTTCTCCGCGTCGGCGGCCGCCTTGCTGAGGAGCTCCGTCATCGCGGTGTGCGCGCGTTCCGCGTCCCCGTCCCGGACGGCGTCCAGAACCGCCCGGTGGCTGGGCACCGGGTCGTCGTCCTGCCGGTGTGTGTGCACGAGACGGTCGCGCTCCCGGAGCCCGGGCTCCAGCAGCAGGTCGAACCGGGCCAGCAGGTCGTTCCCTGTCGCCAGGAAGAGCGCGCGGTGGAAGGCCGTGTCGGCGGCGGCCGCCACGTCGGCGTCGCCCTGCGCCGTGCCCATGGCCGCCAGCGCCTCCTCCAGAGCGACGAGATCCCGCTCGCTCCTGCGCCCCGCGGCGTGCCGGGCCACGGCCGGCTCGATGATGGCCCGCACTTCGGCGAGGTCACCGAGCAGCTTCGCGCCGTTGCCGCTCGCCACCCGCCAGCGAATCACGTCGGCGTCGAGGAAGTTCCACTCCCGGTCCGGCTGGACGAAGGTGCCGCGCTTCTGACGGGAGTCGATCAGCCCCTTGCCGGCGAGGACCTTCAGCGACTCCCGCATCACGGTGAGGCTGATGTCCATCTCCTCGGCGACGGACCGCACATCGATGGTGTCCCCCTGCGCGATCCTTCCCGACACGATCCGGTACCCCAGGGCCTCCACGACCTGACCGTGGATGCCCCTGCCGACGTAGGCCGCCATGGCCCGCCTCCTCGTCCTGGTGAAGCCGTACGGGCGGGCGCACGGCGCGTCGTAGGGACCCACCGTGCCGTGCCGGAACGGCCCCGAGTGCCGGCTCCCCGGGACCCGGAGAGCGCTGTGCGCAGCGGCACCATTGAAGCATCAGAATAATTGATATTTAATATCTGCGCCGCCGCTTCCGCCCGGGGTCAGCGGATCGCGGTGCCCGGTGCGGCGTCGAGCAGGCCGAGTTCGTCGCGGCGCGGCAGTCCCTCCCAGTCACCGTCCGAGGCGACGGCGAACGCGCCGAGTGTGTTCGCGCGGTCGAGGCGCCCGGCCGGCGGAAGCCCGTCGAGCAGACCGGAGAGGTATCCGGCGCAGAACGCGTCGCCGGCTCCCACCGTGTCGCGTACGGGCACGCGCAGAGCGGGTACGGAGTGCCGGGCACCCCGCCGGTCACGGACGGCGGCTCCCTCTCCCCCGCGTTTGACGACCACTTCTCGTACGCCGGCGTCCAGCAACGCGTCGACGGCTCGCTCCTCGCCCTCGGGAGTGTCGGTGAACGCGTCGCTGACGACAGGGAGTTCGTCGTCCGAGGCGATCAGGACGGTCAGGAGCGGCAGCAGCGGTCGAAGCGCCCTGCCCGCCTCCTCGGCCGTCCATAGTCGCTGCCGGTGGTTGACGTCCAGGGCGACGGTCCATCCCTGCGCGTGGGCGTGGGCTGCCGCCGCGCGCACCGCCTCCAGGGGGCCCGGACCGAGGGCACATGTGATGCCGGTCAGGTGGAGCACGCGGGCGCCGTCACCGAGGGCCGGTGCGATGTCGGCGGGGGTGAGCAGCGAGGCGGCGGAGTGGCTGCGCCAGTAGTGGACCCGTGCGAGGTCCGCGACGCGCTGCTCGCGGAGCATCGCACCGGTGGGGGCGGTGCCATGGGTGGCAGCCCGGGTGATGTCGACGCCTTCCCCGCGGAGCGTGCGCAGCACGAGGCGGCCCGGCTCGTCGTCGCCGACGAGACCCGCCCAGACGGCGTGGTGGCCCAGCCGGGCCAGACCGATGGCGACGTTCGACTCGGCGCCGGCGACGGTGGTCCGGGCCTGGGCACCGACCGCCAGGGAACCGGGCAGTTGGGCGGCGAGCATGGTCTCGCCGAACGTCAGCACGTCGACGGACGCGGGCGCTTGCCCGGGTGCGGCGCTCACGCCTCCCCCCGCGTGCCGGCGCAGAGCGCGACGAAGCGGCGGGCGCGGTCGCGCAGGGCGGCCAGGTCGCCGCCGTCCGCGGCGTCGCCGACCAGCGGCGAGCCGACGCCGACGGCGACGGCGCCGTGGGCGAGGTACTGCTCGGCGCCGGCGAGGTCCACTCCGCCGACGGGCACGAACGGCATCTCGGGGAAGGGGTCGCGCAGGGCCTTGAGGTAGGCCGGACCGCCGAGCGATGCGGGGAACAGCTTGACGGCGTCGGCGCCCGCGCGGCGGGCGGCGACGGCCTCGGTCGGAGTGAGGGCGCCGGCCAGGACCGGCAGCCCGGCCCTGACCGACGCGGCCACGGACTCGGTGAGTGCGGGGGTCACGATCCAGCCGGCCCCGGCTTCGTGTGCCCGGGCGACGTCGTCCTCGGTCAGCACGGTGCCCGCGCCGACGACGGTTCCGGGCCCCACCTCGGCGGCGGCGCGGCGTATGACCTCGATGGCGTCCGCGGTGTTGAGGGAGACCTCCACGAGGGCCACGCCCTCCTCCGCGAGGGTCAGCACGGTGCGCAGTGCGGCGTCGGGGTCCGATCCGCGCACGATGGCGGCCAGGCGGGTGCGCCGGAGCACGCCGGCGAAGGTGTCGCTGTTCAGAGGGGGCAGGGAGTGCATGTCGTTCACGTCCAGAAGGGTCGTGGGGCGGGGGCCGGCCGTCGGGACGATACCGATCGGCGAGCGGCCGGCCTGGGCGGGGTCACCATTCGGCGAAGGATCCGTCGGCGTGGCGCCAGATCGGGTTGTGCCAGTCATCGACGGTGCCGTCGGCGGCGCGGACCGCGCGTTCGTCCACCTCGATGCCGAGGCCGGGGGCCGTGGTCCGCAGGAAGTGTCCGTCGTGGAAGTCCAGCGGCGTCGGGTCGGCCAGGTAGTCCAGCGGTCCGGCGCCGACGTTGTAGTGGATACCGATGCTCTGTTCCTGGATCAGGAAGTTCGGGGTGCTGAAGGCGACCTGGAGGCTGGCGGCGAGCGAAACGGGTCCCAGCGGGCAGTGCGGCGCGAGAAGAACGTCGAAGGTCTCGGCGAGCGCGGCGATCCGGCGGACCTCGGAGATTCCTCCCGCGTGGGAGAGGTCGGGCTGGATGACCGCCACTCCGGCCAGGAGTGCGGGGAGCGACTCGGTACGCGAGAAGAGCCGTTCCCCGGTGGCCAGCGGCACGGGCGATCCCGCGACCAGGTCGCGGAGCCGGTGGGTGTACTCGGGAAGCACGGGCTCCTCGACGAACAGCGGGTTGTACGGGGCGAGATGCGGCAGGACCTTGGCCGCGTTGGCGACGGTGAACCGGCCGTGGAAGTCGACGGCGAAGTCCCTGTCGTCGCCGAGCGCCTCACGCGCGGCGGCGGCGCGGGAGACGACCTCGTCGATGTCACGGGTGGTCGCCAGCCGGTTCATCCGCCCGGAGGCGTTCATCTTCACGGCGGTGAATCCGGCCTCGACCTGCTCCCGCACGGCCTCGGCGATCTGGGTGGGCTCGTCCCCGCCGACCCAGGTGTAGGCCCGCACACGGTCACGCACCGGGCCGCCGAGCAACTGGTGAACAGGGGCGCCGTAGACCTTGCCCGCGATGTCCCAGAGTGCCTGGTCGAGACCGGCGACCGCGCTGGAGAGGACCGGCCCGCCGCGGTAGAACGACCCCTTGGTCATGGTCTGCCAGTGGTCCTCGATCCGCAGCGGGTCCTGCCCGACGAGGAGTTCCGACAGCTCGTGCACGGCGGCGCGGACGGTGGCGGCGCGGCCTTCGACCACCGGCTCGCCCCAGCCGACTACGCCGTCATCCGTCTCGACCCGGCACAACAGCCAGCGGGGCGGCACCGCGAAGGTCTCGACACGGGTGATCTTCATGCTTCTCCTTGGAACGGCTGGATACGGGCGGGCAGGCGGCGCACTGGGCGCGGGCATCCTTCGTGGCGGGCAGGCCGCGGGTCAGGAGGAGGTCTTGTAGGCGCTCCAGCCTCCGTCGACGACGAGCGAGGCACCGGTGACGAAGGAGGCGTCCTCGCTGAGGAGGAAGGCGGTCGCACCGGCGACCTCTTCGGGCCGTCCGAGCCGCCCGGCCACGGTCTGCTCGGCACTGCTGCGCCGGTCCTCCTCGCCGATGCCGTCCCACGCGCGGGTGAGGACGGGGCCGGGCAGCAGGGCGTTGACGCGTACATCAGGTCCGTATTCGACGGCCAGCTGCCGTGCCAGTCCGGTCAGTCCGGCCTTGGCGGAGGCGTAGGCCGGGCGGCCCGGCAGTCCGACGAGTGCGTGGACCGACGAGATCAGGACCGCACTGCCACGGGTGGCGCGAAGGTCCTCCAGACAGGCGCGGAACCCGAGGAACGCGCCGGTCAGGGTGACACCGAGCTGCTGGTTCCACTGGTCGAGGGTCGTGTCGTGGGCGGGAGCGACGCGTACGGCGTAGGCGTTGGAGACGAGCGCCGAGACGGGCCCGAACGCACCGTGCACGGCGGCCAGCGCCGACGCCCACGCGCTCTCGTCGCTCACGTCGGTGCGGTGGAAGAGGGCCTCTCCCCCGGTGTCCCGGATGGCGCGGGCAGTGCGCTCGCCCTCGGTCGTGTCGATGTCGGCGACGAGGACACGGGCCCCCTCGTCCGCGAGGCGCCGGGCGGTGGCGGCGCCGATGCCCCCTGCCGCTCCCGTGACCACGACGGCGCGGCCGTCGAAACGACGCGCCCCCCTCGGCGTCTGCGGGTCTGTGGACAGCATGGGGCGGCTCCGGAGACTGCGACGGACGGCATTCGGACGGTCGGCGGTGCCCGGGGACACCCACCGGGGTTATTAAATATGAATTATTGCTCGACGCCAAGGGCCTGCCGACCGAGGACCGCGGCCACACAC
>NZ_JBHWZS010000460.1:0-4869 GCF_042728155.1 Streptomyces sp. NPDC060209 | reverse complement strand
GGAATCCTGGCGGCCGCGGTCGTGCGGGGTGGGCGGGGCTGGAGCCTCTCGTCCGGATCATGCTGGGCTCGCGTGCCCCGGCACCGCCTGGCGACGCACGGCACCGGAGCCCGCGCCCTGATCCAGCCTGCTCCGAACGAAAGACCCTAGAGCGTGCGCTCCAGACGGTCGGCCATCAGCCTGCTGAAGCGCGAGGGGTCACTCAGCTCGCCTCCGTCCGAGAGGAGCGCCAGCCCGTGGACGAGCTCGGCCGTCTCGGCCAGCTCGGTGCCGGTGCCCTCCTCGCCGCTCTGCTCGGCGTACGCCTTGTTCAGCCCGCTGATCAGCGCGTGCGAGGGGTTGAGTTCGAGGATGCGCTTGATGTGCGGCACCTCCTGGCCCATGGCGCGGTACATGTTCTCCAGCGCGGGGGTGGCATCGTGCGTGTCCGAGACGATGCAGGCCGGCGAGACGGTGAGCCGCGAGGAGAGACGTACCTCCTTCACGGTGTCGCCGAGCTGCTCCGTCATCCAGGTCAGCAGACCGGCGTAGTCCTGCTGCTGCTTCTCACGCTCGGCCTCGACCTCCTTCTTCTCCTCGTCGGTGTCCAGGTCGACCTCGCCCTTGGAGATGGACTGGAGCGGCTTGCCGTCGAACTCGGGGACGGACTGGACCCAGACCTCGTCGACGGGGTCGGTCAGCAGGAGGACCTCGAAGCCCTTGGCGCGGAACGCCTCCATGTGGGGTGAGCTCTCCATGGCCGCGCGCGACTCGCCCGTCATGTAGTAGATCTGTTCCTGGCCCTCCTTCATCCGCTCCACGTACGAGCGCAGGGTGGTCAGCCCCTCCTCGTCCTGGGTCGAGGCGAACGAGGAGATCTCCAGGATCGCGTCGCGGTTCTCGAAGTCCTGGAAGAGGCCTTCCTTGAGGACCCGGCCGAATTCCTTCCAGAACGTGTCGTACTTCTCGGGGGTGCCGGACCTCATGTCCTTCACCGTCGAGAGCACCTTCTTGACCAGGCGGCGCCGCATCATCTCGATCTGGCGGTCCTGCTGCAGGATCTCGCGGGACACGTTGAGCGACAGGTCCTGGGCGTCGACCACGCCCTTCACGAAGCGGAGATACGTCGGCATCAGCGCTTCGCAGTCGTCCATGATGAATACGCGCTTCACATAGAGCTGGATTCCACGCTTGTGGTCCTGCATGAACAGGTCCTGCGGAGCGTGGGACGGCAGGAAGAGCAGGGCCTGGTATTCGAATGTTCCCTCCGCCTGCATGCGGATGGTTTCGAGCGGTTCGGTCCAGTCGTGGCTGATGTGTTTGTACAGCTCGCTGTACTCCTCATCGGTCACGGAGTCCTTCGACCGGGCCCACAGGGCCTTCATCGAGTTGACCGTCTCGGTCCCGGGCTCGGCGCCCTCCTCGCCCCCCACCGCTGCCATGCGGATGGGCCAGGTGATGAAGTCCGAGTAGCGCTTGACGATTTCCCTGACCTTCCAGGGGGATGTGTAGTCGAAGAGCTTGTCCTCGGCGTCCTCGGGCTTGAGCCGCAAGGTGACCGAGGTGCCCTGCGGTGCGTCGTCGACGGACTCGACCGTGTAGGTGCCCTCGCCGCTGGACTGCCAGCGCGTGCCGGTGTCCTCGCCCGCGCGCCGGGTCAGCAGGGTGACCTCGTCGGCGACCATGAAGCTCGAATAGAACCCGACACCGAACTGTCCGATGAGTTCCTCGGAAGTGGTGGCGTCCTTGGCTTCCTTCAGTTCCTGGAGGAACTTCGCCGTACCGGAGTTCGCGATCGTCCCGATCAACTGCACGACCTCGTCGTGCGACATTCCGATGCCGTTGTCGCGCACGGTCAGCGTGCGCTTCTCCTGGTCGGCCTCGATGGCGATATGGAGGTCGGACGAGTCCGCCTGGAGCGTGTCGTCGCGGAGAGTTTCCAGTCGCAGCTTGTCCAGCGCGTCCGAAGAATTGGAAATGAGCTCACGCAGGAATACATCCTTGTTCGAATAAATCGAATGGATCATCATCTGCAGGAGCTGACGCGCTTCTACCTGAAACTCGAACGTCTCGGCGGGCATGGGTGCGGGTTCCCTTTCCTGGGGTAATCCATCTGAGTCGCTGCTAATCGTAACCAGGCCCCGGCCCGCCCATGTGCCGGTTCGGCCACGGCCGTTGGCCACCCGGTCTCCCAGCGGTGGACGGACACGCGCGCCCGACGCCGGATGCGCGACTTCCCCAACGGGCAGACTGGGGCCCATGGGCGATACGCGAGCGGCTTCCGGGACCGGGCAGGACCCCGGCCTCCCACCTGTGATCACCTGCGGGGAGCCCGGCAGCTTCGCCCGGGGCGTCATGGCCGAGCGCCATCCGGCACTGATCGGGCAGGTGCGCGAGGCCTTCCCGTACGGGCCCCGGCAGCACCGTGCCCTGGACGCCCTGCTGCACGAGATCGTCCACGGCGTCGTCGAACCGCTCGGCCCCGGGAGCCCGGACCGGGACCTCTGGCTGGCGAGGGGACGGGAGCACTTCGGGCGCCCGTGGTTCGACGCCCCGTTCCTCTGGGCCGAGAGCTACTTCTACCGCAGGCTCCTTGGTGCCGTGGGCTATTTCGGGGAGGGCCCCTGGCAGGGCATCGACCCCTTCGCTAGCTTCAAGCGTGCCGAACTCCGCGGCGACACCGTCGAGGAGGAGCTCCGCTCCCTGGACGACCTCGCCGGCGTCCCCTCGGCCGAGAGGGCGGCCGCACTTCTCCAGGCCTCGCTCTGGGGCAACCGCGCCGATCTCGGCTTCAGCGGACCGGCGGGCGAATCCGTTCCCGGTGAGGCCGAACCCGGTCTGGTCGCCGACGACAGCGCAGCGCTGTGGTCGCTCCTGCCGCCCGGGTCCCACGCCACCGTCGCCGTCATCGCGGACAACACGGGACGCGAGCTGATCCCCGACCTCGTACTCGTCGACCACCTGCTCGAACGCGGCCACGCCGACCGGGTGGTGCTCCACGTGAAGCCCGGCCCGTACTACGTCTCCGACGCGATGACGGCCGATGTCGTCGATTGTGTGCGCCGACTGGGCAGGGCCCCCGGTGAGGCCGGCGTGATCGGCGGACGGGTCCGGGAGGCCATGGCCACCGGACGGCTCGACGTCCGCACCCACGCGTTCTTCTGCGCCCCGTTTCCGTACGAGCGGATGCCCGATGACCTCCGGGAGGAGCTCGGTGCGGCGACGCTGACGATCCTGAAGGGCGACCTCAACTACCGGCGCCTGGTGGGCGACCGGCTGTGGCCGGCGACAACGCCTTTCGCCGACCTCACGGCGTACTTCCCGGGGGCCGTCGCAGCGCTGCGTACGCTGAAGTCCGATGTAGTCGTGGGCCTGGACCCGCGCACCTCGGAAAGGCTGGAGCGGTCCGGCCGGGCGTGGCGTACCAGCGGAACGCACGCCCTGATCCAGGTGCGGGCGCGGCCCCATGGGCCCACTCTCAGCGCGCCACCCCGTACCGGCTGAGAAGGTCGTGCCAGCCCTGATCCAACTGATCGATGGTCATGCCGCGTTCGCACGTCAGATGGTGCACGAGGGGGGTGTCGATCGACCCGAGCAGGGTGTGCGCGAGCAGCTCCGGCTCACCCGCCGCACGCGCCTGGCGCAGCAGCAGGGTGACGTGGCTGAGTCTCAGCCGTTGCGCGGGGACGGTGTAGGTGCGCAACGGATCGGTGCGTGAGGCCAGGATCAGCTCGTGGTGGTCGCGCTCGTGGCGCATCAGGGCGGGACCGAAGGCGTGCAGCCGCTCGGCTGCCGGGGCGTCCGGGCCCATGGGAGGCGGGCCGGAGAGGAAGGCGGCCTGCAGCAGGGCCTCGCGGTGGTCGAGGAGCGCGATGAGCAGGCCGGTGCGGTCCTTGAAGCGGCGGAAGACAGTGCCCTTGCCGACTCCGGCGGCCGCGGCCACCGATTCCATGGTGAGATCCGCCGCCCCGCAACTGGCCAGGAGACGGGAGGCGGCGTCCAGCAGAAGCGCTCGATTGCGTGCCGCGTCCGCCCGCAGCAGCTCCGGTTCGCCGACGGCGGCCAGCGTGAGACTCGTCCGCGCCTCGCCGGGGTCGGGCGGCCTGGGCAGCGGGGGAAGGGGAGCGGTCATGGCTTCAGGGTAGCCCTGGACGGACGTAAGTGGACCGCGGTCCGTTTAGGTGGTACAACTTTAAACGGACTGCGGTCCGCTTACTTCTGCATTCTCCGTCTCCCGGGAGCTTCCCCCATGTCTGTACGCATCCTCGCCCTCGTCGGCAGCCTCCGCGCCGGCTCCCACAACCGTCAGCTCGCCGAGGCCGCCGTCAAGCACGCGCCCGAGGGTGTCGAGGTCGTGCTGTACGAGGGTCTCGCCGAGGTCCCCTTCTACAACGAGGACATCGACGTCGAGGGCAGTGTTCCGGCTGCCGCGGCCGAGCTGCGCGCGGCGGCCGGTCAGGCCGACGCGTTCGTGCTGTTCTCGCCCGAGTACAACGGCACCATGCCGGCCGTGCTGAAGAACGCCATCGACTGGCTGTCCCGCCCGTACGGTGCCGGCGCCCTGACCGCCAAGCCGGTCGCCGTGGTCGGTACCGCCTTCGGTCAGTTCGGTGGCGTGTGGGCCCAGGACGAGGCCCGCAAGGCGGCCGGTCTCGCGGGTGGAGCGGTCCTCGCGGAGGCCAAGCTCTCCATCCCCGGCTCCGTGACCCGCTTCGCCGAGATCCACCCGGCGGACGACGCCGAGGTCGTCACCTCGCTGACCGAGGTGCTCCGTCAGGTCGCCGAGGGCACCGCGGCGGCCGTCTGATCCATGACCGCGGCGCGCCGAGGATGCCGCGCCGATGTCTTCGCGCCCCGGCGCATCTGTGGGCCCGGCCCCTCTCCCAGGAG
>NZ_JBHWZS010000459.1:0-4885 GCF_042728155.1 Streptomyces sp. NPDC060209 | reverse complement strand
CACCTGGCCCGGCACCGGCATGTACGGATCCGAGAGCGGATCTCGAGCACATGACCGGATTCCTGTTATTGTCCCGGCCGCACAGCGTCTCCCGAGTGTGGGAAGTGACGGAACAGGATCCCGGAAGAGTGAGCACAGCATGGGCGAGACACGCGAGACGGCGTTGATCAAGGCCGCGCAGAAGGGCGACCCCGAGGCGCAGGACCGGCTCGTCGCGTCCTACCTGCCGCTGGTCTACAACATCGTCGGCCGGGCGCTTAACGGCCATGCCGATGTCGACGACGTGGTCCAGGACAGTGTGCTGCGGATGCTCCGCGGCCTGCCGTCACTGCGTACCCCCAAGAGCTTCCGGTCCTGGTTCGTGGCCATCACCATGAACGAGATACGCGGGCACTGGCGCGAGCGCAGCACCGGGGAGATACCCGCGGACGGGATGGACGCGTACGACGTCGTCGATCCCGCGGCCGACTTCGTCGAACTGACGATCGTCCGGCTCGGCCTGACAGGCCAGCGCCGGGAGGCCGCCGAGGCCACGCGGTGGCTGGACGACGACGACCGCGATCTGGTGTCGCTGTGGTGGCTGGAGACGGCAGGGGAGCTGTCCCGGGCGGAGGTCGCCGCCGCGCTCGACCTGTCTCCCCAGCACACGGCGGTACGTGTCCAGCGGATGAAGGAGCGGCTGGAGGCTGCCCGTGTGGTGGTACGCGCGCTGGCTGCGGACCCGCGCTGCGTCCTGCTCGAAGACCTGACGGCCCGGTGGGACGGGCTGCCGTCCGCACTGTGGCGCAAGCGGCTGGCGCGTCACGCGCGTGAGTGCACCGTCTGCGCGGGACACCGGTCGGGCCTGGTACCTGCTGAGGGCCTGCTGGTGGGGCTGGCCCTTGTCCCTGTGGCGGCGTCCGCCGGTGTTCCGGCAGCGGACCTCCTGCCGACGGCGTTCCTGCCCGCGGCAGCCGGCGCCGGTCCCGGGCGTGCCGAGCGCCGACGGGACGGCGTCAGACGCCGCCGCCGCACCACGGTCGTGGCCGGGCTCGCCGCGGTGGCAGTCCTGGGGGGCGGCGGGGCCGCCGTGCACCTCTACTCGGACGACGCGGGCGAGGACCCGGCCACCGCCGTAGCTCCGCTCACCGGTCCGTCGGCGCCGGTGAGCACGCCGCCTTCCCCGTCCGCTTCCCCCTCTCCCTCCCCGTCGCCCTCGTCCGCGTCTCCGACACCGTCCGCCACCACGTCTCCGTCCGCGTCCAGGAGCCGGAGCGCCACCCCCACTCCTGAGAAGGCTCCGAGGCCCCGCACACCGTCCTCGAAGCCGGCTGCCGCACCGAAGGCCTCGTCCGCCCCGTCGGTGACCCAGGAGGTGATCGCCCTGGTCAACACCGAGCGGGCGAAGGAGGGCTGCGGGTCGGTCAGCGGCAACAGCCTGCTGACGAAGGCCGCGTCGAGTCACTCCGCGGACATGGTGGCGCGCGACTACTTCTCGCACACCTCACCGGACGGCACGGATCCCGGCGCGCGCATCACCGCCGCCGGGTACCGGTGGAGCACGTACGGCGAGAACATCGCGAAGGGCCAGCAGACCGCCGAGTCGGTGATGGACGCCTGGATGAACAGCGACGGGCACCGGGCGAACATCCTCAACTGCGCGTTCAAGGAGATCGGGATCGGCAGAGAGGACTCGTCCGGGGGGCCCGTGTGGACCCAGAACTTCGCCACCGCCCTCTGACACCCGCGGTCGGGAACACCGTCATCTCACGGAAACGAGCAGGTAGCACCCTCTCCACGTAAGGGATCTAGGCTGGGACCCGAGCCCAGGCCGAAGGCGTCCGCCGGCGACAGACGTCTTTCCCCCGCGGACAGGAGCACGGTGCCTACGCCCTCACTTCTCGCCGATCGGCTCCCCCCTTGGCTCGCTCACGCGCTGCGCGCCCAGCGCGGACCGGTCCCGTGGAACGCGGTGCTGCGCGGAGGTCTGGCCGCCATGCCGCTGCTGGTGTCGGTACTGGCCGAGCGGCCGACTGCCGGGGTCCCCGCGGCGCTCGGCGCGATGCTGGCCGGTATCAACGACCGGCCCGGCAGTCGCCGCGCCTCGGTCGCCCGGCTCGGGTTCCCCGCCCTGGCGGGCTCGGCCGGTCTGCTGCTCGGAACGGTGCTCGCTGAGGCTGTGGGCGATGGCCGGTCCCTGGTCGCCCTGCCCCTGGTGTTCGGGCTGCTGGGGCTGGTGGCCGGAGCGATCAGCTCGACGGGTCCCGTCGCGTCCGCGTGCGGCACCCAGGTGCTGGTCGCGGTCGTGATCGGGGCCGGCATGCCGTTGCCGGAGCCCGGGCCGCTGCGCGCACTGCTGTTCCTGGCCGGTGCGGGGTGGCTCCTGCTGCTCCGGCTGGTCCTGCCCTCGCCCGGCCGGCACCGCAGCGGACCGTACCGGTTCGACGGGGAGCGCGAGGCGGTCGCCGCGGTGTACGAAGCCGTCGCTGGGCTCCTACGGGCGACCGGCGGCCCTCAGGCCCGCTCGGGTCGCGCTGCGCTGAGTGGCGCGCTCGACCATGCCCAGGACGCATTGGCCGGCCCCCGACTGCGGCGCTACGCGAGCTCCGCGGCGGAACGTCGGCTGCACGCCCAGTACGCGGCGGCGTTTCCGCTGGCCGAGGCCGCGACCGCGCTGGCATGGGCCGGGGCCCCGCTGCCCGCCAGGATCGTGGAAGGGCCCCGCAGGCTGGCAGCCGCTGTACGGACCGGCGGACCCTGCGGACCGCTGCCGGCTCCGGCCCGGACGGATGCCGGACTGCGGGCCCTGGACGATGCCCTGCTGCGGGCCGCCGCAGTGTTCGACCGCCCCGCAGGGACGGAGCAGGGCCGGCAAGGAGGACGCTCGTACTCATCCCTGCTGGGCCGGGCGTGGAGCGCGGCGGGACGTGAGTACGGTCTCCGGGTCGCGGTGTGCTGTGCGACGAGTACGGTCGTGGCGCAGTGGCTGCATCACGAACACTGGTACTGGCTGCCCGCCACCACCGTCTTCCTCGTCAAACCCGATCTCGGGCCGCTGGCCTCACGGGTGGTGTGCCGGGCCGTGGGTACCGTGGCCGGCGCCGCGGCCTTCGGCGTCGTGGCCATGCTGGTGTCCGGGCCGTTCGCGCTGGTCGCGACGGTTGCGCTCTGCGGCGCGCTTCTTCCGGTCGCGACCCGCCACTTCGCGGTGCAGACGGCGGTGGTGACCGTGCTCGTCCTCTCCCTCGTCCTGCTGGGCGGTGAGCCGCCTGCCTCCTGGGGACGGGTGGTGGAATCCCTCCTCGCCTGCGCCACGGTGCTGTTCGTCGGACACCTCCCGATGCCGGGGCGGAAGGGCAGCACCGCACGGGCCGCTCTCGACACGGCGGTGGGGGCGGCGCACCGCTACCTTGGGCATGTCCTGGACGCCCCGGAGGACCACACCCGGAAGGGAACACTCCGCCGCGACGCCTACCGCTCGCTGGCGGTGGCCCGTACGGCGATCGACCTGTCGGCAGCCGAACTCCCTCCGGTGTCCAGGCACTCTGCCGGATTCGAGGGGGTCGCGGGTGCGCTGGAGCGGCTCATCGACACCACGACGGCGTGTGCGGTGGAGCTGGACCACCCGGCCGCCGAACTGCCTCCGTCGCACGCCGAACTGCTCGCCGCGCAGCTCTCGGAGCTCGACCGGTCGTGGGCGGTCCCGGCGCGGTGAGCGCCCCCTTCTAGGATGCGGCGCATGATCGCTGAATTGCAGTGTGTGGTTCTGGACTGTCCCGATCCGGCGCGGCTGGCCGGGTTCTACGCGGCCGTGCTGGGCGGGGAGGCCGACAGGCCCGACAGGCGGTGGGCCCTCGGCGAGGGCTGGGCGACGGTGCACACGCCGGCGGGACAGGTGCTCTGCTTCCAACGGGTCGAGGGGTACCTGCCACCGCGGTGGCAGGACCCCGGCCGCCCGCAGCAGTTCCACCTCGACTTCGGTGTCCCCGATCTGGACCGTGCCCAGGAGCAGGTGCTCGCGCTCGGAGCCACTGTGCTGGACGCCGGAGCCGACGCGCGTGGCTGGCGTGTGTTCGCGGATCCGGCCGGGCATCCGTTCTGCCTGGTACGCCACTGACCCCGGGTGTCCGGACGCGGGTCCGGGCACCCGGGGCCGGGGTCAGCGTCCGATCAGTGTCAGGGCGGCGCAGGCGCCGCTCACCGCGCCGGCGGTCAGGACGGACAACGCCACGCAGCGTGCCCTGAGCCGGTCGTAGCGTGCGGTGTACTCGCCCCGGAGTTCCACCGCACGGCCGGCGATCCTTGTGAGCGTCTCCCGGCAGACCTCCACCCTGTCCGCCACGTACACGCGTTCGACGTCCTCGCGCTGGGCGGTGGTGAGCCAGGGCAGGTCGCCCGTGAAGCGGCGGGCCTGTCGGCGGGCCTCCGCGACCTCGGCGTTCAAGAGCAGGTAGCCCTCCACCTGGGCCAGGCCCCGGGCGCTCTCCTTGTCCGGCTTCACGCGGTCCTCCTCTCCTCGAACCGTCGCGTGGGCCCTATTTCTGCTTGTCCCCAGGAGCCACCGTGACGGATTCGTGAGGACGGTTCGTCGTGTCCTCGAGGGCACGGATCGAGGGATAGTGCAGGTCGAACGCCGGCGATTCGGATCGGATCCGAGGAAGTGTCAGGAAGTTGTGCCGCGGCGGCGGGCAGGATGTGGCCCATTCGAGCGAACGCCCGTAGCCCCAGGGGTCGTCGACCTCGATCTTCTTGCCGTACTTGGCGGTCTTCCAGACGTTGTACATGAACGGAAGCATCGAGAGACCCAGCAGGAACGAGGAGATCGTCGAGATCGTGTTCAGGGCGGTGAAGCCGTCGGCGGCGAGGTAGTCCGCGTAACGACGCGGCATGCCCTCGGCACCGAGCC
>NZ_JBHWZS010000458.1:0-4907 GCF_042728155.1 Streptomyces sp. NPDC060209 | reverse complement strand
CCGCTCAGCGGCCCGCCCGTTCCTTCTGTCCGCATCCGCTCCTACGCGATGTGGTCGGCGGCCATCTCGTTGTCGAAGCGCTGCTTGAAGCCGGGCAGCAGCCGGCGGAGCAGAGCGGCGCTGCGCGGGTGGCGGACGTTGTGGCCGTCCGAGAGGTGTATGTCGAGCACTTCGGCGCTCGGGTAGTCCTGGTGCTGATGCGTGTACGCGGTGAACACGTCGTACGCGATCTCGCTGAACTCGATCTCCGCCTCGGCCCATTCGGCCGGGTCGGCTTCCTGCTGAGCGGTGTCCTGCTGTCCCGCCTGCTGATCCGGCTGCCCGGCTTCCTGCTGCTGTCCGGGCTCCGGTTCCGCGGCACGGGGGTGCGGGAACGCGCCGATCGTGCCCACGTTGCCGAGCGGGCGGGTCCGGCCGGGGCCCGAGGGGATCATCACCGGGGCGGTCTCGATGCCCTCTTCGTACGCCGGGTCGTACGCGCCCTCGTAGGCCTCGTCCGGCGCCTTCTGGGCGAACCAGGGGCTGCCGTGCGAGCCGGGGGCCTCCTGGGGGTACTGCTGCTCGGCGAGTTGCTGCTGGTGCTGCTGGTCGGGCAGACCGTACTGACCGTGCTGGTCGGGCTGTTCGTGCTGCGCCTGCTGCCGGTCCTGCCGCGGGTCCCGCTCCTGCTGTCCCTGTCCCTGCTGTCCCTGCTGTTCTTGCTGTCCCTGCGGCTGCGGGACGTACGGGAGCTGGGGGTGCTGTTCGGTCTCCACGGCTGCCGGAGCCGGCGGCAGCAGAGCCGGCTCGATGCCGGCTGCGGCGAGGCCCGCCGGGGCGGTCTCGGCGAGCGGGACGCCGTACTTCGCCAGGCGCAGCGGCATCATCGACTCGACGGGCGCCTTGCGGCGCCAGTTGCGGCCGAAACGGGCCTGGAGGCGGGCCTGGTAGATCAGCCGGTCCTGTTCGAGCTTGATGACCTGCTCGTAACTGCGCAGCTCCCACAGCTTCATCCGGCGCCACAGCTTGAACGTGGGGACGGGGGAGAGCAGCCAGCGGGTGAGGCGGACGCCCTCCATGTGCTTGTCGGCCGTGATGTCCGCGATCCGGCCCACGGCGTGCCGCGCGGCCTCGACGGAGACGACGAACAGGATCGGGATCACCGCGTGCATGCCCGTGCCCAGCGGGTCGGGCCAGGCGGCGGCGCCGTTGAAGGCGATCGTCGCCGCGGTCAGCAGCCAGGCGGTCTGACGCAGCAGCGGGAACGGGATGCGCATCCACGTCAGCAGCAGGTCCAGCGCGAGCAGCACGCAGATACCCGCGTCGATACCGATCGGGAAGACGATCGAGAAGTCGCCGAAGCCCTTCTCCTCCGCGAGTTCACGCACGGCGGCGTACGAACCCGCGAAACCGATCGCGGCGATGAGCACGGCGCCGGCGACGACCACCCCGATGAGTACGCGGTGTGTGCGTGTCAGCTGCATTGCGGCCACCCGCGATCCCCTCCCGACTTCGATGGACCGGCTCCACTTCGGCATCCGGCGCGGGCACAGCCTGGCACATGCCGGCCGGGCCTGTTGCGTGGGGAGGGGCCGAAGCCCGGTACTCGTGGGAGCACCGGGCTTCGGCAAGGCACCTCCGGGCAGGGGAGTTCGTGCTCCTGCCCGGCTCGGATCACGACTTGTCGTCGGCCTCCGTGGACGCCTTGCCCGACGCCTTGGCGGAGGGGGAGGACGATGCCTTGGCGGACGGAGAGGCCGAGGACTTCTCCGTACCGCCGACCGAGGCGACGGCTTCCGCGGCGGCCTTGTGGGCGTCCTTGAGGATGTCGGCCGCGGAGGGTGACTTGGCGCCCGCGAACCCGGCCCCGTTGTAGGTGACGCTGACGACGACGTTCCCCGTGCGGGCCACGACCGTCGCGTACTCGAAGTCCTCGCTCGACTTGCTGAGGCCGTACGTGACGGAGGTGCCCTGCTCGCCGAGACCGGTGGCGGGCTTGGCCGACACCTTCTTGGCGCCCTCGGTCGCCTGCGCCTTGGCGATCTGCTTCGTGTACTCGTCCGTGGCGCGCTTCGCGCCGCTGCCCAGGGACTGGTCCGAGTCGAAGCGGGTGAAGCCGACGTCGAGCCAGCGGTACTGCGAGCCCTTGACGCCGTTGTCGTCCAGGCCGTTCCAGGAGCAGCCGCCGCGGCTGGCGGTGTCGCTGGACTTGCCCGGGGTGCCGCCCTTGTTCTTGGTCTTCGGAACCAGGTCCTCGATCGTCTTCTTGTCGAGCGAAGCACAGGCGTCGGGCAGCGCGCTGAACTTCGCGGGCTCGACGGTCGGCTCGGTCTTCTTCGCGCTCGGAGAGGTCGAGGAGGCCGAGTCCTTCGAGTCGCCGGAGTCCGACGAGCAGCCGGCGACGACGAGCATCACCGGAACGGCGGCGCAGGCGAGTATGCGGGACAGTCGCGGGGCTGATCGGTGCATGGTTCCTTCACTCGGACGGCACGGCGGTCTCGGTCGTGCGGGCGGGCGGTACGTCGGTCGGGCGGTCGCGCGGTCGGGCGGTCGGGCGGTACGTCGCGGGTCGTACGCCGCTCGGTACACCCGTATGTCGGTACGTCGGTCGGGGGCCACGGTACGACGGACCGCGACCGGATGCCGCCTTCGGCCGGAGGCCCCCGGAGGTGCGGGGGATCCCGGCCGGGGCCTCCGGGGCCCGGCTAGGTGTTGAGGCTCTCGGCCAGTTTCCGCGCCAGGGCCTGGGCCTTCTCCTGCAGTTCCCCGCTGTCGGGAACCTCGGTGACGCGGGCCGGCTGCTCGGTGTACTGGACGGTCACGATGACGTTCGATGTGCGGAATACCACGCTCACGGTGCGGTGCTGCGCGGTGGAACCCGCCCTGGTGAGCTCATCGTCCAGGAATGCGGCATCCCCGAGCTCGTCGAGCAGCCGCGGCCGGAGATCCGTGTCGGAGTCGGTGGTGCTGCCGGACGGGTCGGCGGAGGGCGTGGCGGAGGATATGCCGCTCGGGGAGCCGGACGGTGTGCCGCCGGCCGTTTCGGATGCCGACCCGCTGGGCGTCTCGCTGGGGGTGACACCGGCCGACGTGGGGAGGGCGGCGGCGTCCTCCTTCGTCGTGTACACCTCCCGGGCCCGGTCGTCGTCGCTCACCGCGGGGTCGTACGACACGACGCGCTCGAAGTCGATGGACAGGTTCCGGGAGGCGTCCGGGGCATCCGACTTCCAGCGGCAGCCGACCTTGCGGTCGGTGTCGTAGGTGACGGTGGCCGTGCCCTCGTACACCTTCTCCTGCTGTTCCTCGGGCAGCTCGGCGGCACCCGGCAGCAGGTCCTTGAGGGTGGGGCGCGGCACGGCGCGGCAGGATTCGGGAAGCGTCCGGTACTTCCCGGGAGGCGCGGCCGTGACCGTCGGGCTGCCGGGCTTGCTGTCGGCGTCGGGGTCGTCGGCGTCGGAGCCGGCGCTGCAGCCGGCGACGAGCGCTACGAGGAGCGCGACGCCGGGTACGTACGCCATGTGTCGCACGGTCCCAGGCTCCCTTCGGTACGAAAACGGGTTGCCGCTGGATAGCGGCCGGTGGACACAATGTGTATCGCACGCGCCGCTGTGAATGCCGGTCGGCCGACCTATATGCCGACCTCGGCACCGGTTTTGCGCTTTCAGTCTTTTTCGGGGGAATTGAGGGGTTATGTCGTATGTAGAGGTGCCGGGTGCGAAGGTTCCCATCCGGATGTGGGCGGATCCGGCGTCGGTCGAGGACGTCGCGATGCAGCAGTTGCGGAACGTGTCCACGCTGCCCTGGATCAAGGGCCTCGCCGTCATGCCGGACGTCCACTTCGGCAAGGGCGCGACCGTCGGTTCGGTGATCGCGATGCACGGCGCGGTCTGCCCGGCCGCGGTGGGCGTGGACATCGGCTGCGGTATGTCGGCAGTGAAGACGTCCCTCACGGCCAACGACCTGCCGGGAGACCTCTCGCGGCTCCGGTCGAAGATCGAGCAGGCGATTCCGGTGGGCCGGGGGATGCACGACACCACGGTCGACCCGGGGAAGCTCCACGGCTTCCCGACCACCGGCTGGGACGACTTCTGGTCGCGGTTCGACGGGATTGCCGAGGCGGTCAAATTCCGGCAGGAGCGGGCCACCAAGCAGATGGGAACGCTCGGAAGCGGGAATCACTTCATCGAGTTCTGTCTCGATGAGGCGGGATCGGTGTGGCTGATGCTGCATTCCGGTTCCCGGAACATCGGCAAGGAGCTCGCCGACTTCCACATCGGGCAGGCCCAGAAGCTTCCGCACAACCAGGGCCTGGTCGACCGTGACCTGGCGGTCTTCATCGCGGACACGCCGCAGATGGCGGCGTACCGCAACGACCTGTTCTGGGCTCAGGAGTACGCCAAGTACAACCGTTCGATCATGATGGGCCTCTTCCAGGACGTGGTCCGGAAGGAATTCAAGAAGGCCAGGGTCACGTTCGAGCCGGTCATCTCCTGCCACCACAACTACGTGTCGGAGGAGCGGTACGACGGCATGGATCTGCTGGTCACCCGAAAGGGCGCCATCCGCGCGGGCTCGGGGGAGTTCGGGATCATCCCCGGCTCCATGGGGACCGGCTCGTACATCGTGAAGGGGCTCGGGAACGACAAGTCGTTCAACTCCGCCTCGCACGGTGCGGGCCGGCGGATGAGCAGGAACGCGGCCAAGCGGAGGTTCTCTACGCAGGACCTGGAGGACCAGACGCGGGGCGTGGAGTGCCGTAAGGACTCCGGCGTGGTGGATGAGATCCCGGCGGCGTACAAGCCGATCGAGCAGGTCATCGATCAGCAGCGGGACCTGGTCGAGGTCGTCGCGAAGCTCAAGCAGGTCGTGTGTGTGAAGGGCTGAGGCCCGCCACCCCGCCTGAGCGACAGGCCCCGGACCGACGTCGG
>NZ_JBHWZS010000457.1:0-4908 GCF_042728155.1 Streptomyces sp. NPDC060209 | reverse complement strand
GACGGCGATCTTCGCCTTGGTGCTGCCGCTCTGGGAGCCGTAGGTCTCGATCTTGCGGACGAGCGCCATGCTCTCGTCGTCGGCGACCTCGCCGAACACCACGTGCTTGCCGTCCAGCCACGGGGTGAGGACCGTGGTGATGAAGAACTGCGAACCGTTGGTGTTCGGGCCGGCGTTGGCCATCGAGAGCAGACCCGGCTTGGTGTGCTTCAGGGTGAAGTTCTCGTCGGCGAACTTCTCGCCGTAGATGCTCTTGCCGCCGGTGCCGTTGCCCCGGGTGAAGTCACCGCCCTGGAGCATGAAGTCCGGGATGACACGGTGGAACGGGGAGCCGGCGTAGCCGTAGCCGTGCTCACCGGTGGCCAGCGCGCGGAAGTTCTCCGCGGTCTTGGGGGCAACGTCGTCGAAAAGGTTGAACACGATCCGCCCAGCGGGCTGCTCGTCGATGGTGATGTCGAAATACGCCTTGATGGTCATGGGTCCATCCTGACATCAACCGCCGCCTCCCGATGCACAGACCCCGCCCCACGGCGGCTGTGGGCTGCACGAACACGGCGTACCACGGGGGTGAGCCGTGGTACGCCGTTTCATTCAGGGAGAACGCCGCTTCCCCCTACCTGTGCTGCTCAGCGGTTGCCGCGGTGACCCCCGTCGCGCTGACCGCCGTCACGGTGACCCCCGTCGCGCTGACCGCCGTCACGGTGACCCCCGTCGCGCTGACCGCCATCGCGGTGACCCCCGTCGCGGTGCCGGCCCCAGGACTCGGAGTCGACCTTGTGCCCGCGGTTGTCGCGGAGCGTGGCGGTGTCCCTGCTGTCCCACACGTACTGACGACGGTCCTGGTACACGTCGTGCCGGGTGTCACGGCCGACACCGGTGTGGACGCGGACGGAGGAGCGGCCGGGCAGCCGCAGGTCGAACTTGTACGTGCGGCGGCTCTCGTCGCTGAGCGTCCAGCCGCGGAGGTTGACGGCGTGACGGCCGGTGTTGGTGACGGTGACCCACTCGGCGTTCAGGCTGCGGTTGGAGCCGTTGTCGCGGCCGGGGCTGTCGTACTGGATCTCGCCCAGGACGACCGCCGAGCGCTGTGCCGGCCTGTTGTGACCGTGGTCCCTGCCATCGGCCGTCGCCGGCAGAGCCGCTGCTGCGAGCAGGGCGCCTGAGGCGAGAACGGTGGCGGTGATCCGTCGTGCGGAACGGGACATGAAAACCCCTCATCGTGCAGGCCCGGAATGGAGTCCCGGGCGTTTTCCGATCCCGGCGTCGTGCCGGGAACGCAAACTTTGTCCCGCTTCCGGGGTGGCCGAAAGGTGCCCTGGTTCGTGTGACAAAGTGCGGACATTTCTGTCACACACGACTGCATTCGGCACGGATTCCGGCGGTCGTAGACCTGTCAACCGTTGATCGCTGCACCGACCCTTTCGGGGGACCGTTCACATGGTCACCACATCTCGTTCACCCTGAGCCCACTCCCCCTGGCAACCCTGCCTGGACCGCGCGGATCCGTGTAACAAAAGGGACAGCGCTTACCTGGACAAAGGTTTCATTACCGACGGGAAAGGAGCTCGTGCGTTCGAGCCTTGAGCATCCACCGCGAAGGGGCGAGACGGATGCGCTGACCGCCGCTGGTCACCAACGCGTTCACGGGCGTCATCGGATCCAGCGCCATCGTCCTGGCCAGCAGGACGCCGATGACCAGCGGGAGGAGGGTCACGGCCAGCGCGGTACCCGCGCTGGTCAGGTTCTGGATGCGGGGGCGCGTCGGAGCGTCGGGGAGCATGGTTCCCATTCGACCAGCGGGGCCCCGTGGCGAAATCGGGTCACGTACTCAGACCCGCCGCTCCCTCGTACTCATCCCGGCGCACGGCCCCGCCCGTCCTTCATCCCTGAGGGGACGGGCCCCAGTGGGAGAACCGGGGCAGCCACTTCACCCGGTAGTCGGGATGTCCGGCGTGCTCGGCGGCCATCTGCCGGACGACGAATCCCAGCCCGACGGCGCGGCCCGAGGTGAAGTCCTGGGCCGGCCGGTCGCTGTCCAGGACCGCGATCTCCTCGTACTCGTCCAGGAGGACCCTGGTGGTCTCGATGCGGCGCAGGGTGCGCGCGGGGTCCTGGAAGGCGATGTGCCGGTCGTAGCCACGCGACCGAACGACGAACGCGATGCCGCTCGTGCGGTCGTGCACCTCGCCAGGTGCCTCGGCCGGGGTCCGCCAGCCGTCACCGCCCGCTTCCCGCGCGATGTTCTCCTCCTCGGCGAGGCGTGCCCGCACGAAGGCCAACAGGTCCGAGTTGTCTGCCATCTGGTTCCGAATCCTTCTCCGTCACAGACCGCGGCGGAAGATCCACTCGCCGCCACGGGCCCGTTCTGCCCGACCAGCAGAGGATGCCTCACCTGCGTGCCGTGGGCGCAGTCCGCACCGGGCGCGTTCCGTATGACGGACAACTCACCCGACCGCGACCGGCGCGGATCAGCAGGACGGGGCCCGGCGGGCGGCCATGAGCAGCGCGATGTCGTCCGGCCGGTCCTCGTCCTGCCGGGCCTGCCCGATGACGCGGTCCGCGGCCTCGGCGAGCGGCATGTGGCCCACTGCGGCCAGGGTGCTGCGCAGACGCTCGATGCCCTCGTCGATGTCCGTACCGGCCTTTTCCACGAGCCCGTCCGTGAACAGGGCCAGGACGGCTCCCGGCCCGAGCCGCAGTTCCGTGACGGGATAGGAGGCAGCCGGGTCCACACCGAGCACCACTCCTCCGGGGAGGTCCAGGACCTCGGTCCTGCCGTCGGGATGCCGCAGGACGGGCTGGGGGTGCCCGGCGCGGACGGCACGGGTGACACCGGTGGCGGGGTCGAGCAGCGCGAAGCAGCAGCTGGCGAACTGACCGGGGTCGAGGCCGATGAGCAGCCGGTTGGTGGCGCTCATGATCTCCTGCGGTTCCTGCCCGATGAGCGCGAAGGCCCTTACGGCGCTGCGCAGTTGGCCCATGGTGGCGGCCGCCGCGACACCGTGCCCCTGGACGTCCCCGATGACCAGGGCGAGTCCGCTGCCGGTCTCGATGACGTCGTACCAGTCGCCCCCGATCTCGATGTCCTGGGTACCGGAGAGGTAACGCCCGACGGTGTCGACGTGCTCGACGACGGGCAGCCGGTGGGGCAGCAGGGCTTCCTGGAGTCCTCGCGCGAGCGCGACCTCGGTGTCGTAGCGCCGGGCGCGCTCGAGTGCCTGGGCGATGAGCCCGGCCAGCGCGGTGAGTACGGTGCGCTCCTCCGGGCTGAAGCTGCGGGGTTGGTCGAAGCCGAGGATGCACGAACCCACGGGACGGCCCGAGGCGATGAGCGGCAGGAAGGCGCGGGCACCGACGCTGGCGTCCATGGGGATGCCGGGATAGGCGTCGGCCAGCTGGTCCATCGACTCGAAGAACAGCGGCCGGCCGCTCGTGAGTGTCTCGACGCCGGGGATGCGGGCGTCGAGGCCGACTCCGTCGAAACGGTCGAGGAAGCCCTTGGGGAAGCCCGTCTCCGAGGCGAGGTAGAGGCGCCGTTCGTTCTGGAGGTAGATGGCCAGCTGTCTGCCGCCGAACGCGGGCAGCAGTTCCTCCGTGACCACGGCCGATACCTGGCGGGCCGTGACCGCCTCCGTGAGCGCGATGGCCAGCGCCACCGGCCGGTAGAGGACGGCGGAGCGATCGGCCGGTGAGCCGAGCTCCGCCCCTGGTGTGGCGGCGGACTCCGGTGCGTGGCCGGGCCGCCCCGAAGGACTGAAGGTGACCGTGACCCCCTCGCGGCCGGGGAACATCGCCACGGACAGCCAGTTGGTCGGGGTGCGCCGGGCGAGGAAGTGGACCGGGTCGTCGGAGAAGAACGCGGCCCGGTGATGGTCCTCGTAGGCGGGGTTCGCCAGCCAGGGCAGCACGGCCCACAGGTCCCGGCCGATCAGCTCCGCCCGGGCGTGACCGAGGATCTCCTCCGCCGGGCCGTTGACATAGGTGATCCGCCCGAGCCGGTCGTGACAGAGCATGCCGCCTGGGATCCGGTCGGCCGCGTCCGGGACGACCTGGCCGGCTCCCGGGTCGAGCAGGACACCGGTCAGCCGGCCCCTCCCGCCGTGGCCGGAGAGTTCGACGAGAAGCGGACGGCCGTCCGGATCCCACAGCCGCATCCGGCGCACATGGGGCTCCGCCGCCCCTGCGGCTCTGCTTCCCAGCGCCCGGAGCCCGTGCACGTCCTCGGGAAGCAGCCGGGCAGTCAGCGCCTCCATGGTGCGCGCAGGGGGGTCCACGGGGTCGTTGCCCAGGATCAGACGCGTGGCGTCGTCCGCGCCGACGGCCCCACTGCCGACATCCCAGTCGAAGTATCCGACCCGCAGCGGCCGCGCGGTGTCCGAGGGCAGTCGGACGACCACGGGCTCGCCGTCCCATTCCGCCGGTGCCCCGAGCGCGGCGATGTCGGCGCCGAGCCTCCGTGCGAGCCCCTCCATCCGGCGGCGGTCCGCTCCGCCGACCGGTATCCCCCGGGTGGCGTAGCGCAGGACGACGAGAACGCCCACCGGTGTGGTCCCCACCGAAACGGGCGCGTAGAGCGATCCGAAGGGGAACGGCAGACCCGCCATCAGCTGCGGGAACCGGCGCATGGCGTCCTCCCCGTCGCCCAGGTACACCGGCCTGTTCGAGCGGTAGGCCTCGGCCACCGGGAAGGGCCGGTTCACATTCATCCGCCACCAGGGACGCAGCAGCGGGCCGGGGAGCCCCGCGAGCACCGCCATCAGCAGGAGGCCAGGGGTACGGGAGCGCAGGTAGACCCCGCCCCCGTACCCGCCGACGCCGTCGACGGCGCTCACCACGGCCTGGGCGAGCACCAGCGACAGGCCGTCGGGCGTTCGGCTGCCTTCGGGGCTCCAGGTCACACAGCCAGGA
>NZ_JBHWZS010000456.1:0-4934 GCF_042728155.1 Streptomyces sp. NPDC060209 | reverse complement strand
CACCGAAGAGCCGTCCGTAGAACTCCGCACCTCTCGCGAGGTGCGGGGCCCTTCTTGGTGCTCAGTGAGGAGCAACCAGGTCAGACGATCAAGTAATTACTTGACGATCTTGGTGACCTGGCCGGCGCCCACGGTCCGGCCACCCTCACGGATGGCGAACTTCAGGCCCTCTTCCATGGCGACCGGCTGGATCAGCGTGACGTTCATGAGGGTGTTGTCACCCGGCATGACCATCTCGGTGCCCTCGGGAAGGGTCACAACGCCCGTCACGTCCGTGGTACGGAAGTAGAACTGCGGGCGGTAGTTGTTGAAGAAGGGGGTGTGACGGCCACCCTCGTCCTTCGACAGGATGTAGGACTGCGCCTCGAACTCGGTGTGCGGCGTGACCGAACCCGGCTTGATGATGACCTGGCCGCGCTCGACGTCCTCGCGCTTGATGCCACGGAGGAGCAGACCGACGTTCTCACCGGCCTGGCCCTCGTCGAGCAGCTTGCGGAACATCTCGATGCCGGTGACCGTGGTGGTGGTCTTCTCCTGCTTGATGCCCACGATGTCAACGGTCTCGTTGACCTTGAGGACACCACGCTCGATACGGCCGGTGACGACCGTACCGCGACCGGTGATCGTGAAGACGTCCTCGATCGGCATGAGGAACGGCTTCTCGACGTCACGCTCGGGCTGCGGGATGTTCTCGTCCACGGCCTTCATCAGGTCGAGAACGGTCTTGCCCCACTCGGCGTCGCCCTCAAGAGCCTTGAGCGCCGAGACCTTGACGACCGGAAGGTCGTCGCCCGGGAACTCGTACTCGGAGAGGAGCTCACGAACCTCGAGCTCGACGAGCTCCAGGATCTCCTCGTCGTCCACCATGTCGGCCTTGTTCAGCGCGACGACGATGTACGGAACGCCGACCTGGCGGGCCAGGAGCACGTGCTCCTTGGTCTGCGGCATCGGGCCGTCGGTGGCCGCGACCACGAGGATGGCGCCGTCCATCTGCGCCGCACCCGTGATCATGTTCTTGATGTAGTCCGCGTGACCCGGGCAGTCGACGTGCGCGTAGTGACGCGACTCCGTCTGGTACTCGACGTGCGCGATCGAGATCGTGATACCGCGCTGACGCTCCTCAGGAGCCTTGTCGATCTGGTCGAAGGCCGAGGCCTCGTTCAGGTCCGGGTACGCGTCGTGCAGCACCTTGGTAATGGCGGCCGTGAGGGTCGTCTTACCGTGGTCGATGTGACCGATGGTGCCGATGTTGACGTGCGGCTTAGTCCGCTCGAACTTTGCCTTCGCCACTGGGGTCCTCCTGAGTGGTTCTGTACGCCTTGCTTCATCGGCGCCAGGTGATCTTTGCTGGAATGCCGGTGCCGGGGGCATTCGCCACGCTGCTTACGCGCTGCGACGAATGCCCGACCGGGCTCCGGTGACAAGCCTAAAGCGTGAGCTCGGAAGAGTTACTCGCCCTTGGCCTTCGCGATGATCTCCTCGGCGACGTTCCGCGGAACCTCGGCGTAGGAGTCGAACTGCATCGAGTAGCTTGCGCGACCCGAGGTCTTGCTGCGGAGGTCTCCGACGTAGCCGAACATCTCCGAGAGGGGCACGAGGCCCTTCACGACGCGAGCGCCGCTGCGCTCCTCCATGGCCTGAATCTGGCCACGGCGGGAGTTGAGGTCGCCGATGACATCGCCCATGTAGTCCTCGGGCGTGGTGACCTCGACGGCCATCATCGGCTCGAGGAGCACGGGGGACGCCTTGCGGGCACCCTCCTTGAACGCCTGCGAACCGGCGATCTTGAAGGCGAGCTCCGAGGAGTCGACCTCGTGGTAACCACCGTCGAGAAGGGTGACGCGGACGCCGACCATCTCGTAACCGGCCAGGATGCCGAACTGCATGGCTTCCTGGGCACCCGCGTCCACCGAGGGAATGTACTCACGGGGGATGCGGCCACCGGTGACCTTGTTGACGAACTCGTAGGAGGCGTCGCCACCCTCGATGGGCTCGAGGGCGATCTGCACCTTCGCGAACTGGCCGGTACCACCAGTCTGCTTCTTGTGCGTGTAGTCGATGCGCTCGACGGTCTTGCGGATCGTCTCGCGGTAAGCGACCTGGGGCTTGCCGACGTTCGCCTCGACGCGGAATTCGCGCTTCATGCGGTCGACGAGCACCTCGAGGTGAAGCTCGCCCATACCACCGATGATGGTCTGGCCGGTCTCCTCGTCGGAGTGCACCTGGAAGGAGGGGTCCTCCTCCGAGAGCCGCTGGATGGCGACACCCAGCTTCTCCTGGTCACCCTTGGACTTGGGCTCGATGGCGACCTGAATGACCGGCGCCGGGAAGTCCATGGACTCCAGGATCACCGGGTTCTTGTCGTCGGACAGCGTCTCACCCGTGGTGGTCTGCTTCAGACCCATGACGGCGACGATGTCACCGGCGCCCACCGACGCGATCTCCTCACGCTTGTTCGCGTGCATGCGGTAGATCTTGCCGATGCGCTCCTTCTTGCCCTTGACCGAGTTCAGCACCGCGGTGCCGGCCTCGAGGCGACCGGAGTAGATCCGGACGAAGGTGAGCTTGCCGAGGTGCGGGTCGCTCGCGATCTTGAACGCCAGGCCGGAGAACGGCTCGTCGTCCGAAGGCCGGCGCTTGACGACCAGCTCCGGGTCCTTGACGTCGTGGCCTTCGATGGCCTCGACGTCCAGGGGGGAAGGCAGGTAGCGGACGACCGCGTCGAGCAGGGGCTGGACGCCCTTGTTCTTGAACGCGGTGCCACAGAAGACGGGGGTCACGGTGACGGAGTCGGCCGTGCCCTTCGACGCGAGGGTGATCCGACGGATCGCCTCGTGCAGCTGCTCCTCGGTGGGCTCGACGCCCTCGAGGTACAGCTCCATCATCTGGTCGTCGTTCTCCGAGACGGCCTCAAGGAGCTTGCCGCGCCATTCCTCGGCGGCCTCCTTGTGGGTGTCCGGGATGTCGACCGTGTCGTACATCTCGCCCTTGGCGGCCTCTTCCGACCACACGAAGGCCTTCATCGACACGAGGTCGACGACGCCCTTGAAGTCGGCTTCGGCACCGATGGGGAGCTGCATGACCAGCGGAACCGCACCGAGGCGCTCGACGATCATGTCGACGCAGCGGTGGAACTCGGCGCCGGTGCGGTCGAGCTTGTTGACGAAGCAGATACGCGGCACGCCGTAGCGGTCCGCCTGACGCCAGACAGTCTCGGACTGGGGCTCGACGCCCGCCACACCGTCGAACACGGTGACGGCACCGTCGAGGACGCGGAGCGAACGCTCCACCTCGACGGTGAAGTCCACGTGACCCGGGGTGTCGATGATGTTGATGGTGTGGTCAACATCATTGAGCGGCCAGTGACAGGTCGTCGCGGCGGACGTGATCGTGATGCCGCGCTCCTGCTCCTGCTCCATCCAGTCCATCGTGGCTGCGCCGTCGTGGACTTCACCGATCTTGTACGAAACGCCGGTGTAGAAGAGGATCCGCTCAGTGGTGGTCGTCTTGCCCGCGTCGATGTGGGCCATGATCCCGATGTTGCGGACCTTGGCCAGGTCAAGCGAAGTGGTGGCCATAAGGCTCAATCTTCTCTCGGTCTCGATGGGGTAAGCGACTACCAGCGGTAGTGCGCGAAGGCCTTGTTGGACTCGGCCATCTTGTGGGTGTCCTCGCGCTTCTTGACGGCAGCGCCAAGACCGTTGGAGGCGTCGAGCAGCTCGTTCATGAGGCGCTCGGTCATGGTCTTCTCGCGACGGGCGCGGGAGTAACCCACGATCCAGCGCAGCGAGAGCGTTGCGGCGCGACCGGGCTTGACCTCGATCGGCACCTGGTAGGTGGCGCCACCGACACGGCGGGACTTGACCTCGAGCGAGGGCTTGACGTTCTCAAGCGCGCGCTTCAGCGTGATGACCGGGTCAGCGCCGGTCTTCTCGCGGAGGCCTTCCATGGCGCCGTACACGATCCGCTCGGCGGTGGAACGCTTGCCGTCGAGCAGGATCTTGTTGATCAGCGACGTGACAAGAGGAGAGCTGTAGACCGGGTCGATGATGACCGGGCGCTTCGGGGCGGGGCCCTTACGAGGCATTCTTACTTCTCCTTCTTGGCGCCGTAGCGGCTGCGGGCCTGCTTGCGGTTCTTGACACCCTGGGTGTCGAGCGAACCGCGGATGATCTTGTAACGAACACCCGGCAGGTCCTTCACACGGCCACCACGCACGAGCACGATGGAGTGCTCCTGCAGGTTGTGCCCCTCACCCGGGATGTAGGCCGTGACCTCGATACCGGAGGTCAGACGCACACGCGCGACCTTACGGAGGGCCGAGTTCGGCTTCTTCGGGGTGGTCGTGAACACACGCGTGCAGACACCACGACGCTGGGGCGAACCCTCGAGCGCGGGCGTCTTGTTCTTCTCGACCTTGTCCTGCCGGCCCTTCCGGACCAGCTGCTGGATCGTAGGCACTACTTCTCCGGTTTCTGTGTGCCGTTCGTGAAACTAACCTGGAACACTCGCCGACCCACGCGGTCGGGTGTGTCGAATACTGCACGCCCCTGCGATCAGGCAGAAGAAACACAGATTGCGGTGGCCACTTACGGACTCGCCATGCGGTTGAGGACACGCACCCGAGCCCAGGCACACCCCAGGCACAAGGCTTGAGCGTACCTACCTCACGGAGCTGGGTCAAAACAAATGCCGTCCACCCCGGGTCGCCGGCCCCAGCGGTCCGGCGCGATTGGGCACAAAGAACGCCCCAGGCGGTGGCCCAAGGGTCGTCACCACCCCTCTCACCAGCCTGAACGACCCGAGCACGGCCCGGCTCCGCCTCAGATGCCGGGCCGACACCGGCCGCCCGCCGGTCACCCCGGGTGACCGACCTCACGACAGCCGACTCCGGGCACGCAGAAGGGCGCCCACCCCGTCGCGTTGCTCGACGG
>NZ_JBHWZS010000455.1:0-4939 GCF_042728155.1 Streptomyces sp. NPDC060209 | reverse complement strand
GGGCTGTTTCGTCCTCATCCTCCTCTCCGGCGTGCCCTTTGGCCGTTGAGTAGTCGTCCGGTTACTCTCTGCGCTGCCGTGCAGCTCCCGGTCGTGTCCGCCCGTCCCGGGCGGCAGGGGCTGCGCACATCTGCGTACAGCGGAAGGGAGTGCGGCTTCCTGTGGTGTCGCATCGCCGCCCCACCGGGCCCGGCCTCAACCGAGGCGTCCGGGCCACCGTCCTTTCCGCCGCCGTGGCCACCGCGGCGGCCACCCTGGGCACCGCACCCGCGAGCGCGGGGCCGGAGGACACCCATGAGACGGCGAAGGAGGCGGTCGACCGGCTGTACGGGGAGGCCGAGCGCGCCACCGAGGAGTACAACGGTGCCCGGGAGAGCGTCGTCCGGCTGCGCGGCCGGGTCGACAGGGCCCAGGACTCGGCGGCCCGGACACAGGCGGACATCAACCTGCTGCGGGCGTCCCTCGGCTCGATGGCGGGTGCGCAGTACCGCTCCGGTGGCATCGACCCCTCGGTCGCCCTCCTGCTCTCCTCCGACCCGGACACCTTCCTGGACCGGGCCGCCGCTCTGGACCGCGTGGGCGAGCGCCGGGCCGTGACGCTGCGCAAGCTCCACCGCGCCCAGCGCAAGATCGCCCAGAGTCGCGCGGAGGCCGCCCGGGCCCTCGCCGCCATGGAACGCGACCGGGCGGCGGTGGCACGCCACAAGCGCGTCGTGGAGGGCAAACTGGCCCGGGCCCGGCAGCTGCTGCGCGCGCTGCCGGCCGCCGACCGCGAGTCCCTCGGCCGCGCGTCGCGCTCCGCCTCCCACGACGCTCCCACCGCCGAAGGACCGGGTTCGGCGCGCGGCCTTGCGGCGCTCATGGCGGCACGGCAGGCCTTGGGCCGCCCCTATGTCTGGGGCGCCAACGGCCCCGCCGGATTCGACTGCTCAGGACTGATGCAGTGGGCGTACGCGCAGGCCGGGGTCGGCCTGCCCCGGACCTCGCAGGCACAGAGGTACGCGGGCCGCATGGTGCCGCTCTCGCAGGCGCGGCCCGGCGATCTCGTCACCTACCGTGCGGACGCGAGTCACATCGGGATGTACGCGGGCAACGGCCAGGTCATCCACGCCCCGTACCCCGGCGCACCGGTGCGCTACGACCCCGTCGGCATGATGCCCGTCTCCTCGGTCACCCGCGTCTGACCGTACGATCGGCGGAATGGCTGTACGGACGCAGGACGCGCGGCGGGAGCGCACCCGCAGACGGAGCACGGCGGGCGCCGTGCTCGCCGCTCTGCTGCTCGCGCCCGCGTGCGCCGGTCCCCGGGACGCCCCCACCGGCATCACGGCCCAGGAGGTCGGCGCCACCCTGGACCGCCGGGCCGCGGCCGTCATGGAGCACGACACCGACGCGTACCTGGCCGCGCTCGACCCCGGCGCCGCGTCCTTCAGGGCCGCCCAGCGCACCGAGCTGCACAACCTCGCCGACGTACCGCTGGAGTCATGGGCGTACAAGGTGAAGGACGTGACGGACAAGGGCGCGGACCGGGTCACCGCCCAGGTCGAACTGCGCTACCGGATCAAGGGCTACGACAAGGCCCCCATGTCCTCCTCCCGCACGGTGGAGCTGGTCCGCCGCGGCGAAGGCCGCACCTGGTACGTCGCCGCCGACCGGGCCGCCGACGGCACCTCGGGGCAGCTCTGGCAGCAGGGCGAGGTCGAGGTCGTACGGGGCACGCACAGCCTGGTCCTCGGGGTCGGCCGCCGGGCGGCGGAGCTGCGCCGGATCGCGGACACCGCGGACCGGGCCGTCCCGGCCGTCACCGCTTCCTGGCCGGAGCCCTGGGCGGAGCGGGTCGTGGTGCTCGTCCCCGAGTCCGTGGAGGACATGGCGGGGCTCCTGGACTCACCCGTGGCCAGCTACCGGGGCATAGCGGCCGTCACCACCGGCGAGGTCGGCGGGAGCGGCCAGGCGCCCGCGGACCGGGTGATCGTCAATCCGCAGGCGTACGGAATGCTCGGCGACTTCGGACAGCGGGTCGTCCTGACCCACGAGACCACCCATGTCGCGACCCGGCCGCACACCTCCGCCGCGACTCCCGTCTGGCTCTCCGAGGGCTTCGCCGACTGGACCGCCTACCGCCAGGAGAGCCGCACCGCCCCCGAGATCGCGCCGGAGCTCACGGAGGCGGTCCAGTCCGGTGATTTGCCCGCGGAGCTGCCGGCCGACGGGGACTTCGGCTTCGGCGAGGACGCGGCGAAGCTCTCCAGGGCGTACGAGGGCGGCTGGCTGGCCTGCGAGATGATCGCGCGGGACTGGGGCGAGGACGAGCTGATCGCCTTCTACAAGGCCGTAGGGAGCCGTTCGGAGCGGGACGGGGCCGTGGAGCAGGCCATGCACACGGTGCTCGGCACCACTACCCAGGACTTCACGGCGCGCTGGCGGGAGTATCTGCGCGGCCGGCTCGGCTGATCCGCTTCCCCGTGCGCCCCTGCCACACCCCCGGTGCCTCCGGCACCGTGGCACGCCACAGCCGTCGGCAGGCGTCCAGCGTCGCCACCGCCAGCAGGCCGTTGCGTACCGCCATGAGGGCCACGCCCTCCGCGTCACTGGCCACCACGTGCGCGAAGCCGAGCGGGAACTCCAGCAGCGTGACGGCGGTGGCCACCAGGACCAGACATGCGGGCCGCGCCATCCGGCTGCCCCGGAACGCCAGGCACACGGCGGCGAGACCGAGCGGCCACACCATGTACTGGGGGCTGATGACACGGCTGGTGACGGTGAACAGCAGCACCGCGGTGAACGCGGCGTCCGCAGGGGTGTGGGCGGCGAACGTACGCGCCCGCAGGCGCCACACCAGCAGCCAGCCGAAGGCGAGCACGCTCAGCGCCAGGGCCAGCGTGCTCACCAGCGCCACGTGCGGGCCGGCGAATTCCATCGAGCCGTAGCGGAGCTCGACCCGGCCCTCCCAGCCGAACTGCCGGGCCACATGGAAGACCAGCGCCCCCAGCGACTCGATCTCCAGCCCCCGGTCCCGCTGGAACGTCAGGAAGGCGAACGCGCCGGGCAGCGACACCGCGGCCGCCAGGGCCAGTACGCCTGCCGTCACCGCCGCCGACGACCAGGCCCGGCGGGTGTCCCTGCCCCGGGCCGTGCCCACCAGCAGCAGCACCGGCCACACCTTCAGCAGCGTCCCGAAGGCGGCCAGCGCCCCGAGCACCCTGGGGTGGCGCACACCCGCCAGCAGTGCCGCCACCGCGACGGCCGTCACCATCAGGTCGTAGCGGGCGTACACGGTCGGCCCGAGAAGGGGCACGCCCGCCACCCAGAGCCGCGTGCCCGCGTCGCGCATGCCCGGACGGCTTCCCGCGTACAGCAGAAGCCCGAACACCACCGCGTCACACAGCAGTACGAGGACGAAGAAGGCGGAGGCGTACTCCAGGAAGGGCAGCAGATCCGGGGAGAGCACGGCGAGCGCGGCGGCGGGCGGATACTGCCAGGTGACGTCGTCCAGCGGATACGAACCGGCGTGGAGGACCTCGTACCAGCCCCGGTAGATCGCCGAGACATCGCTCGTGACGTCCGGGCCCGGCACCGTGAACACCTTGAAGACGCAGAGCAGCAGCACCGCCCGGGTGAGGCCCCATACGGCGAGGGACAGACCCCGGCTCCCCCGGCCACTCGTACCTGTCCTGACCGTCATGCACGCCATGATGCAGGCCCAGGCTGTGCGGGAGCCGTCAGGCAGGGCCGTCGGGCCGCCCGGTACTGTCGGCGGCGATGGACAAGACGCTGATCGTGACGAACGACTTCCCGCCCCGCCCCGGCGGCATCCAGGCCTTCCTGCACAACATGGCGCTGCGCATGGAACCCGAGCGGCTCGTCGTCTACGCCTCCACCTGGAAGCGCGGCGCGGAGGGCGCCGAGGCGACCGCGGCCTTCGACGCCGAGCAGCCGTTCACCGTCGTACGCGACCGTACGACGATGCTGCTGCCCACCCCGCGGGTCACCCGGCAGGCGGTCCGGCTGCTGCGCGAGCACGGTTGCTCCTCCGTGTGGTTCGGCGCGGCCGCCCCCCTCGGGCTGATGGCGCCCGCGCTCCGCAGGGCCGGCGCCCGCCGGATCGTGGCCACCACGCACGGCCACGAGGCGGGCTGGGCCCAACTGCCCGCGTCCCGGCAGTTGCTGCGCCGCATCGGCGAGGGCACCGACACGATCACCTACCTCGGCGAGTACACCCGGTCCAGGATCGCCGCCGCGCTCACCCCGGAGGCCGCGGCCCGCATGGTGCAGCTGCCGCCCGGGGTCGACGAGAAGACCTTCCACCCGGCCTCCGGCGGCGACCGGGTCCGGGCCCGGCTGGGGCTCGCGGACCGGCCCGTCGTCGTGTGTGTGTCGCGGCTCGTGCCGCGCAAGGGCCAGGACACCCTCGTCCTGGCCATGCCCGCGATCCTGGCACGGGTGCCGGACGCCGTCCTGCTCGTCGTGGGCGGCGGCCCGTACGCCGGGCAGCTGAAGAAGCTGGCGGCCGAGACCGGTGTCCAGGACTCCGTGCGCTTCACCGGACCGGTGCCCTGGGAGGAGCTGCCCGCGCACTACGGCGCAGGCGACGTGTTCGCCATGCCCTGCCGGACCCGGCGCGGCGGACTCGACGTCGAAGGCCTCGGCATCGTCTACCTGGAGGCGTCCGCGACCGGGCTCCCGGTCGTGGCGGGCGACTCGGGCGGCGCCCCGGACGCCGTGCTCGACGGCGAGACCGGGTGGGTGGTGCGGGGCGGCTCCGCCGAGGAGTCCGCCGACCGGATCGTCACCCTGCTCGGCGACCCGGAGCTGCGCCGGCGCATGGGGGAGCGCGGCAGGGCGTGGGTCGAGGAGAAATGGCGCTGGGACCTGCTCGCCGAACACCTGAGGGCGCTGCTCTGAGCACGTACGAGGAGGGGCCCCGCACCGGTCGTGG
>NZ_JBHWZS010000454.1:0-4981 GCF_042728155.1 Streptomyces sp. NPDC060209 | reverse complement strand
CGGCACATACGTACGAGTACGGCGCACAGAGCGGAAGCATCCATGGGCGAGTTGATCCTGATCCGGCACGGCGAGACCGAGTGGTCCCGGTCCGGGCAGCACACGAGCTACACCGACCTGCCCCTGACCGAGCTGGGTGAGCGGCAGGCCCGTGCCCTCGTACCGCTCCTTGCCGAACGGGAGATCGGGCTGACCCTGGTCAGCCCCTATCTCCGGGCCCGCCGCACCGCCGAACTGGCGGGTCTGACCGCGCCCCGCGAGACGCCGGACCTGCGGGAGTGGGACTACGGGGCGTACGAGGGCGTGACCACGGTCGAGATCCGGCGCACCCGCCCCGACTGGAACCTCTGGACCGACGGCGTCGCCCCCGGCCCCCAGGAGCACCCCGGGGAGAGCCCGCAGGAGGTGGGCGACCGGGCGGACCGGGTCCTGGCGGAGGTCCGCGCGGCGGCTTCGCGCCTCGGGGACACGGACATCGCGCTGGTGGCCCACTCGCACTTCCTGCGGGTGCTCACCGCGCGCTATCTGCGGCTGACACCCGCGAGCGGTGCGCTGTTCCAGCTCGCCACGGGCGCGGTCTCCCGCCTCGGCACGGAACACGACAAGCCGGTCGTCACCGCGCTGAACATGGCCCTTCCGGAACGGCTGTTCAGCGCCATCGACTGACGCGGGAGATGGGTGCGCTCGCGGTACGCGAGGTCAGAGCGCACCGCCCCTGAGGGCATCGATGAACTGCGACCAGTGGGTGGCGGTGAAGGTGAGCGCCGGCCGGTCCGGAGCCTTGCTGTCGCGTACGGGGACGAGGCCGGGGAAGCCGTCGGCGACCTCCAGGCAGTTTCCCCCGTCCCCGTTGCTGTAGGACGACTTGCGCCAGTTCACTGAGCACAGGTCACGAGAGGTGAGCATCTGTTGCATAGCCCTTCGCAGCCGATTTGATGAGGGGCAGTGATGCTTCCGGGGACAGTGCGGAAGCCCTGGCCAGATCGTATGCGGAAGAGATTTGCTCCACCAGCCCGGATTCCTCGACGAGTTGGCCGTTGTACGCCGTCTCGGTATAGACGACGGGAGGGGCATCGGAAAAGCGCATCAAGGTCACGGCCGTGTCCAGCAGAGGATTTGCCCCTGTCGAGAAGGGCAGCACCTGTACGACGACACGTGGGCGCGCGCTGCCTTGCGCATGAAGGTGAGTGAGCTGCTCGGCGATGACGGCGGCCCCACCCACCGGCACGCGGAGTGCGGCCTCGTGGACGATGACCCACAGGACCGGTGGAGTGGGGGAGTCGAGCAGTGCTCCCCGTTCCATTCGGGTTCGCACGTGATTGTCGATCACGTCGTCCGAGGCGTAGGGATGAGCCGCACGTGTCAGTGCTCGCGCGTACGACTCGGTCTGCAGCAGTCCTGGGATGACCATGGGCGAGTACTCCGCGATGGATACGGCCCGCAGCTGGAGCTCGGCCGCGTCGGCGAAGTAACCGGCCACCTTCGATGTCCGCGCCAGTCGGCACAGCCGCTGAAGGTGCTCGCCGCTCCCCAGCAAGTCGTCCAGTGCGCGCGAGATCTCGAGCTGCGGCCGCCGCTCGGCCGCCTCGAACAGGCCGATGTACGTGCCCGAGCAGAACGCCCGCTCACCCAGCTCGTTCTGTGACAGGCCCGCCGCCTCGCGCAGGCGGCGCAGCTCCGCACCGTAGAAGGCGCGCGGGTTCGCGTAGGCATCCAGGTCCTTCGGCAGTGGCATGGTCCGGAAGCTAGCGGTTACCCCGCCCCCGTATGCGGCGTAGCTGCCACAGTCACCCGGACGGGTGGCGAAAGCCTTTCTGCGTAAGGCGTTTACACGCTGTGAGGTCGGCGCTAGCCTCCGCTAATGGGAGCGCTCCCAAGCTTGCACCGCATCCCGGCCCCACCCGGCGCCGCAGCGAAGGGACGTACATCGTGATCCACCTGTCCAGACACCGATTACTGGCCGGCACCCGCCGAAGAGCCGTCCTCCTCACCTTGCTCGCCCTCCTCACGACAATCCCCGCCCTCGGGCTCGTCGTCACCACCGGGGAGAAGGCCGAAGCGCACGGCACGCCCATGAAGCCCGCCAGCCGTACCTTCCTGTGCTGGCAGGACGCGCTGACCGACACCGGCGAGATCAAGCCCGTGAACCCCGCGTGCAAGGCCGCCGCACAGGAGAGCGGGACCACCCCGTTCTACAACTGGTTCTCCGTGCTGCGCTCCGACGGTGCCGGCCGTACCCGCGGCTTCGTGCCCGACGGTCAGCTGTGCAGCGGCGGCAACGCCAACTTCACCGGGTTCAACAAGCCGAGCTCCGACTGGCCGGTGACGCACCTGACCGAGGGTGCGACCATCGACTTCTCGTACAACGCGTGGGCCGCGCACCCGGGTTGGTTCTACGTCTACATCACCAAGGACGGCTACGACCCCACTCAGGCCTTGACCTGGGACGACATGGAGGATTCGCCCTTCCTGTCGGTGGACCACCCGCCGTTGAACGGCAGCCCGGGCACCGTCGAGGCCGACTACAAGTGGACCGGCGCGCTCCCCGACGGCAAGGACGGCCGCCACGTCATCTACGTGGTCTGGCAGCGCTCCGACAGCCAGGAAACCTTCTACTCCTGCTCGGACGTGGTCTTCGACGGGGGCAACGGCGAGGTGACCGGGGTCAAGGACGGCACCAGCACCACCCCGACCGAGCCCCCGCCCGGCGCCTGCACCGCCACGCGCAGCACGACCGGCAGCTGGAGCGGTGGCTACCAGTCCGAGGTGACCGTCACCAATTCCGGCACGGTGCCGATGCTCGGATGGATGGTGGAGTGGACGCAGCCCACCGGGCAGAGCGTCGCCAGTCTCTGGAGCGGAGCGATGACGACGCAGGGGCAGGAGGTGATGGTCCACAACGCGGGCTGGAACGGTTCGCTGGACCCCGGTGAATCCACGACCTTCGGGTACGTCACCGACGGTGGCTCCCCGGACCCCGCTCTCGAACTCGGCTGCAGGGTGGGATAGGCGCAGGAGGACGGCGGTCGACGTCTTCATCGAGGCGTCGGCCGCCTGTCGATCCAACGGGGCGCATGTGTAAGCAATCTGATGAGGCGTCAGTGTAAAATTATCGGCCATTCCTCAGGCGTCACCGATTTGTTATGCGAGCATGACGCGTCGAACAATCGGGCGACTCGTGTGGCACCTGTGGAGGACTGGGGAGCATGGACGCGCAGACCTACGAAGGGGCGGACGAGATCGACCCCGCGGACCAGTGGGTGGTCAACCCCGAGACCGGCGCGTACGAACTGCGCCTGGACGGCCCTCCGGCAACTCGTCCCCGCAGCGACCCCCGCGCGGAGTCCGCCTCCCGCGACCGTGCCGCAGCTCCCTCACCGGCCCGCGTTCCCCGGCAGCGCGGGCGCCGCGACGCACCCGCTCCGGACACCGCACGCGGGCCCGGCCGTCGCAAGCGCAAGCAGCGCGGCAGGAAGAAGAAGGTGCTGATGTGGACCGGGGGCGCCCTCGCGTCAGTCCTCGTCGGTACGTCGGCGTACGCGTACTACTGGTACGACCGCCTCGACGGGAACATCAGCACCATCGACGTCGGTGACGTGGGGAGCGACAGCGTCCTGGGGGACGGGCCGGTCAACATCCTGATCATCGGCAACGATGTGCGCGTCGGCAAGGGCAACGAGGCCTATGGCAACCGGAGCAACGTCACCGGCCACGCCGACACCACGCTCCTCTTCCACATATCCGAGGACCGCTCCAACGCGACCGTGGTGAGCATCCCCAGGGACCTCATGACCATGATCCCGGATTGCGAGACCAAGCAGCCCGACGGCTCGGCCAAGGTCATCGCCGGGTCGACGGTACCCACCAGATTCAACGAGTCCTTCGGGGTGAAGGGCCGTGATCCGGGCTGCACCATGCGCACGGTCGAGGGCATCACGGACCTCGAGGTCGACCACTTCATGATGTTCGACTTCAACGCGGTCAAGACGCTGTCCACCGCCGTCGGCGGCGTCAAGGTGTGTCTGAAGGAGCCCATCAAGGACGAGGACGGCGGGACCAAGCTGGACCTGCCGGCCGGGGAGACCCGGATCGCGGGCGAGGACGCGCTGTCGTTCCTCCGCAACCGCCACGGTCTCAAGAACGAGAGCGATCTGGACCGGATCGAGATGCAGCAGAAGTTCGTCGCATCGATGATGCGGCAGCTGAAGGAAGACACACTGAGCAGCCCCACGAAGATGCTCGACATCGCCGAGGCGGCCACCAAGGCCCTCACCGTGGACAAGGGCATTGGCAGCGCCGGCAAGCTCGTCACCCTCGCCAAGGAACTCAGCAAGATCAATCTGAAGAACATCACCTTGATGACGGTGCCGGTGGTCGACAACCCGGACGAGCCCACGCCCGTCACCGTCGTCCTGAATCCGGTCGAGGCGCCGAAGCTCTTCAGCATGATGCAGAACGACGTGTCCTTCACCGAGGTGAAGGAGAAGCAGAAGGCGGCCAAGGACAAGCAGGCCGCCCTGCTCGAAGGCCCACGGGCGGAGGCTTCGGCCGTGCGCGTCGACCTCGCCAACGGCGGCGCTCCGGACGGGGCGGCGAGTGCCGTTCTGGGCTGGTTGCAGAACTCGAAGGGTGTGTCGAAGTCCAGCAACGTCGGCAACGCCCCGAAGGACGTGGCCAGGACGACTCTGGAGTACGCGCCGAACCAGGCCGACCAGGCGCGTGAACTCGCGGACCTCATGGGCCTGCCCGCCACGGCGCTGAAGCCCGGAACCACGGACGCCGCCGGGAAGGAGCCGATGATGCTCGTCCTCGGGGCGGACTTCAAGAAGGCCGGGACACCCATCGCCCCGCCGAAGAAGGTGGACGTCAAGCAGTCCCGGGCCGACGAGGGCGTGTGCGGCGCGTAGCCACGCCGAAGCGGGGAGGAGAGGCCGGGCGAAGCCTCGGAACGACGCGAACGGCCGGTACCTCGCCCCCGAGG
>NZ_JBHWZS010000453.1:0-5015 GCF_042728155.1 Streptomyces sp. NPDC060209 | reverse complement strand
GTGAAGATCTCGAAGACCGAGACATCGAAGTTGACCGACGTACCCGCCAGCGCCATGCGCCCCGGACCCGCCCCGATCAGCCCCGCCAACTGCGAGACACCGTTGACGACATTGCGGTGTGTGGCAGCGACACCCTTCGGCGTGCCGCTCGAACCCGAGGTGTACATCACGTACGCCAGGTCGTCCGGCCGGAGCGGCGCGTTGCGGTCCCGGCCTGTCAGGTCCCCCGCGCTCTCGGCACCGCTCGGGCCGGAGTCCAGGTCGACCTCGTCGAGGAGGAAGGCCGGTACGCCGGAGTCGGGCAGTACGGAGAGGGTGTCGTTGTCGGTCAGCACCAGCTGGGGTGCCGCTTCGGAGAGGATGTGGGCCAGACGGTGGCTGGGGTACTTCGGGTCGATCGGCAGATACGCCGCCCCCGACTTCAGCACCGCCAGCATGCCCACCACCAGATCCGCCGACCGCGGCAGCGCCAGCGCCACCACCGCCCCAGGACCCGCCCCACGCCCCACCAGCTCCCGCGCCAGACGATTCGCCCGCGCGTTCACCTCCGCATACGACAACTCCGCACCCTCGAACACCACCGCGACCGCATCCGGACTCCCCACCACCTGACGCTCGAACAACCCGGGAAGGGTGATCGCCGGCACCGGCAGCGAAGTCCGGTTGTGGCCGCGCAGGACCAGCTCGCGCTCGGCGGGGTCGAGCACGTCGACCAGGCCGACCGGGGCTCCCGGGTTCGCGACCAGCCCGCCCAGCACCCGCAGGAACCGGGTCGCGAGGACCTCGGCCGTCGTGCGGTCGAAGAGGTCGGTCGCGTACTCGATGAGGCCCTGCGCCTCACGCCCGGCGGGCGTGGTGACCTCGGTGAGGTTGAAGAACAGGTCGAACTTCGCGGTGCCGGTGACGACGGGGACGAAGTCCACGCGCAGGCCCGGCAGGTCGAAGTCGGCCTGGGCGAAGTTCTGCCACGCGAACATCACCTGGAACAGCGGGTGGTAGGCGGTCGAGCGGTCGGGGTTGAGGAGTTCGACCAGTCGCTCGAAGGGGGCGTCCTGGTTGCCGTAGGCGCCCAGCGCCTTCTCCTTCACCTGGGCGATCAGCTCGTCGAACGTCGGATTGCCGGCGAGCTCGGCCCGCAGCACCCAGGTGTTGACGAAGAAGCCGATCAGGTCGTCCAGGGCGTCGTCGGTGCGGCCGGCGATCGGGGCGCCGATCGGGATGTCGTCCCCGGCGCCCATCTGGTGCAGCAGGACGGCGAGCACCGACTGCATCACCATCGAGACGGTCACATCGCGGTCGCGGGCCAGTTCCTCGACCGCGGCGAGCAGCTCGGGCCGCACGGTGAACTCGGTCATGCCACCGCGGTGGCTGGCCTTCGGCGGGCGCGGCCGGTCGGAGGGCAGCTGGAGCGGCTGCGGGATGCCGGCCAGCTCGTCGCGCCAGTAGGCGCGCTGCTGGGAGAGCACGCTTCCCGGATCCGAGTCCGCCCCCAGGAGTTCGCGCTGCCAGACCGCGTAGTCGACGTACTGGACGGGGAGCTCGGGGAACTGCGGCGCGCGGCCCTCGCGGCGGGCCGAGTAGGCGGCGGAGACCTCGCGGATCAGCGGCGCCATCGACTCTCCGTCGCCGGCGATGTGATGGATCACCAACGACAGGATGTGCTCCTGTTCACCGGTGCGCAGGATGCGGGCCCGCACCGGGATCTCGCGGTCCAGCGCGAACGTGTACTCCGCCGTCCCGGCGATCGCCGCGTCCAGCCCGCCGGTCGTCACCTCGACGACCGGCACCTCGAGCAGGGCGTCGTCCGACGGCACGATCCGCTGGAAGGGAACGCCCTCGGCGTCCTCGACGAAGACGGTGCGCAGGCTCTCGTGCCGGGCCACCACGTCGCCGAGGGCGGCTGCCAGGGCAGCTGCGTCGAGCACGCCGGTGAGCTTCAGGTTGAGCGGGATGTTGTACGTGGTCGAGGGGCCTTCGAACTTGTCGATGAACCAGAGGCGGCGCTGCGCGAACGACAGCGGAAGCCGCTCCGGCCGGGAGGGAAGGCGCTTCAGCGCCGGGCGGACCTCGACGCCGGCCGACAGGTGCGTGGTGAGTTCGGCGACGCTCGGCGCGGCGAAGACCGTCTTGATCGGGATCTCCGCGCCGAGGACGGTACGGACCCGGCTGATCAGGCGGGTCGCGAGCAGCGAGTGTCCGCCGAGAGTGAAGAAGTTGTCGTCGATGCCGACTCTGTCCACCCCGAGGACCTCGGCGAACAGGCCCGCCAGGGTCTCCTCCGCCTCGGTGCGTGGTGCCCGGTAGGCACCGGCGGTGAATTCCGGCTCGGGCAGCGCGGCCCGGTCGAGCTTGCCGTTGGGCATCAGCGGGAGGCGGTCGAGGGTCATGAAGACGGCCGGGACCATGAAGTCCGGCAGCCGTGCGGCCGCTGCCTCGCGCAGCTGGTCGGCGGTGACACTGCCGGGCCCGGTGGGCACGACGTATGCGACGAGCCGCTTGCCGGTGCCTGTGCCCGTGCCGACGGCTACGACCACCGCCTGGGCTACACCGGGGTGAGCCACGACGGCGGCTTCGACCTCGCCGGGTTCGACGCGGAAGCCGCGGACCTTGACCTGGCTGTCGCCCCGGCCCACGTACTCCAGTTCGCCCTGCGCGTTCCAGCGGGCCAGGTCACCCGTGCGGTACATCCGCGACCCGGGCTCGCCGTAGGGGTCGGCGACGAAACGCTCGGCGGTCAGATCCGGGCGGCCGCGGTAACCGCGGCCGACGTTCCCGCCGATGTAGAGCTCTCCTGTGACACCCGCGGGGACCGGCTGGAGTCCGGAGCTGAGGACGTAGGCGCGCATGTTGCCCAGCGGTGCGCCTATCGGCACGGCTCCCAGTGCCTGCGGGGTGCCGGAGGAGGTGAAGGAGGTCGCGTAGAACGACTCGGTCTGGCCGTAGGCATTGATGATCCGTACGCCGGGGAAGGCGTCGCGGGTGCGGTTGACCAGGTCGGCGGAGAGCGCCTCGCCTGCGAAGACCAGGACGTCCACCCGCGTGCGGTCGGCGATCTGGTCGAGGAGTTCGGCGAAGGCCGAGGGGACGGTGGAGATGACGTTGCCGTGCCAGCCCTCGCGCTCGCCCAGGACCAGGACGTCGCGGACCACTTCGACGCTGCCGCCGGTGCACAGCGTGGTGAAGATCTCGAAGGCGGAGACGTCGAAGTTGACCGATGTGCCGGCCAGCGCCTTGCGGCCGGGCCCCGCGTCGATCTTCCCGGCGAGCTGGGTGACGCCGTTGACGACGTTGTGGTGGGTGATGGCGACACCCTTGGGGGCGCCGGTGGAACCCGAGGTGTACATGACGTACGCCAGGTGCCGCGGCTCCAGCGGCGCCCGGCGCTCGGCGTCGGAGAGGTCCCCGACGCCGGCGGAGGCGTCCCTGTCGACGTCATCGAAGTCGACGTCGTCGAGGAACAGCACCGGGGCGTCGCCGGCGGGCAGCACGCCAACGGTGTCGTGGTCGGTGAGGATCAGATGGGGGGCTGCCTCGGTGAGGATGTACTCCAGCCGGTGACTGGGGTACTTGGGGTCGATCGGCAGGTAGGCCGCGCCGGCCTTGAGGACCGCCAGGAGCCCGATGACGAGCTCCGCCGAGCGGGGCAGCGACAGCGCCACGACCGCTTCGGGGCCCACGCCCCGGCCGGCCAGCTCCCGCGCCAGGCGGTTCGCCCGCGCGTTCACCTCCGCGTACGTCAGCTCAGCGCCCTCGAAGACCACCGCCACCGCGTCCGGACTCTGTGCGGCCTGAGCCTCGAAGAGTGCGGGGACGGTGAGCTGGGGGGCCGGTGCGGCGGTGTCGTTGAACTGCTCCAGCAGGCGTACGCGCTCGGCGGGCTCCAGGATGTCGACGCGGCCCACCGGCTGCGAGGGGTCGGCGATCAGCTGGCGCAGGACGCGTACGAACCGTGCGGCTATGACGTCGACCGTCGCCCGGTCCAGGACGTGTTGCTGGTACTGGAGGTTGAGCCGCAGGTGCGGGTCGGCGTCCGCCATGACGGTCAGCGGGTAGTGGGTGCCGGTGGACGGGCGGATGCCGGTGAAGGCGATGCCGGCCGCGGAGTTGGCGTCGCTGAGGCCGTCGCGGTCGACGGGGTAGGACTCGAACACGACCAGGGTGTCGAACAGGGTCGTGAGCCCAGTGGCCTGGTGGATCTCGGTGAGGCCGTAGTGGTGGTGGTCGAGGAGGGCCGCCTGGCGCTTCTGCAGGCGTTGCAGCACGTCGGCGAGCGTGTCGGCAGGCGAGTACTCGACGCGGACCGGAAGGGTGTTGATGAACATGCCGACGATGGAGTCGACGTCCGTCACCGCCGGCGGGCGGCCGGAGACGGTGGCTCCGAACACCACGTCCTGCCGTCCGGTGAGCTGGCCGAGGAGCACCGCCCAGGTGCCCTGGACCAGGGTGTTGACGGTGACGCCCAGCTCGGAGGCACGCCGGTTCAGTTCCCGGACCTCCTCCAGCGGCAGGGGAAGCTCGACGTGCCCGATCCCGGAGCTGCCCTCCTGGCCGGCGCCGCCGGGCACGAGCAGGGTCGGCTCGTCCACGCCGGCGAGCTCCTGCGCCCAGGCGCGGGCCGTCTCCTCGTCGTCCTGTCGCGACAGGTGGACCAGGAAGTCCTTGAAACCCCGGACCCTGGGCAGTACGGAGGAGTCACCGGCCGATCCGTACAGGCGGAGGATGTCCTGCATGAGGATCGGCAGGGACCACCCGTCGAACAGGACGTGGTTGGCGGTCAGGACGAGTTCGGCCTGGTCCGGCTCGGTCCTGACCAGGGTCAGCCGCAGCATCGGCGGAGAGGCCGGGTCGAAGCTCCGGCCGTGGTCCTCGGCCAGGAACCGGTCGAAGGCGTCGGCGCGGTTCTGCTCGCCGAGGTGTCGCAGGTCGATCTCCTGCCAGGGGACTTCGACGCCGTCGACGACGACCTGTACCTGGTTGCCGTCGGAGTCGTCGACGAAGGCGGTGCGCAGGTTGGC
>NZ_JBHWZS010000452.1:0-5083 GCF_042728155.1 Streptomyces sp. NPDC060209 | reverse complement strand
GCGCGGTCCACGCCACCACCAGGCAGACCGTCGCGAGGGCCACGCTGCTCCAGCCCGGTGGGGTGGCGGTCAGCCCGAGCGTGAGGAACCTTCCGCCGGTGAACCAGTCGGGATAGACCTCGTCGGGCAGCGTGAAGAGCTGGCGGATCTCCCAGGCGATCATGACGGCCCCCGAGGTGCCGAGAACCAGGAAGGCCGTGACCCCGGCACCACGGCCGGGCCGGGTGGGCAGCGGCTCGTAGGAGTCCTCGGGCTGTCTGCGGCCCGCGGCTCCGGTGACGACGAGCGCGAGTCCCGCGGCGAGGGCGACGAAGGTACCGATGAGTGCGCGCGTGCGCAGTTCGTCGCTGAACCGCCCGTCCATCCAGGACGAACCGATGGTCCAGACGCCCGGCAGCCGCAGGACGAGCGTGACCAGCCCGGTGGCGACCAGCGTGGACGCCGCCACCGAGGAGCGCAGCGCGGCGATCAGGGCGAGCACGTAGACGACGAGCAGAACCGGATCGGCCTGCAGGGTGGCGGGCAGTTCCTTCGGCCAACCCTCGGTGTACCCGGCCCAGTAACGCAGCAGGGCGGCCGGATCTCCGACGGCCCGGACATCCCGCACGATCCAGCCCGCGACAACAGCTGCGAGCACGGCGCACAGCACCGCTCCGGTGATTCTGGCTCCCCGTGTGAGTATCACCTCAGCGATACTCCACCGCGGTCCGCCGATGGACAAGGGGACCTGTGGGGAAGGGCGGGAACGGGTAACCGGCCGGGGCGACGTGATGAACGCCCCGGCCGGTTCACGGCACCCGCACGGCCGTACGCTCTCTATGGTGGGACGTTCGTATATCGGTGCGACGACGGTCAAGTTGCCTCCGTGTTAACGAACATGAGGCTTATTTATCACCCTTTGTCACACGGGATCCGGGCCTCCGGAGCTCCGGTCGTCGTCCTTGCGCAGGGACGGCGGTTCCTCCTCCTCGGGCGTCTCCCGCGGGCCTTCCTGCGGCACCACCTGCTTCTCCTCCGCGAAGTGACACGCCGAGTCGTGCCGGGCCGGTGTACCCGATTCCCGGAAGACCGCCGGTACCGCCAGCAGCGGCACCTCCAGCTCGCACCGCTCCTGCGCCTTCCAGCAACGGGTGCGGAACCGGCACCCGGACGGGATGTTCGCCGGGGAGGGCACGTCACCGTGCAGGATGATCCGTTCGCGATGCTCACGGGCCGTCGGGTCGGGCACCGGGACGGCCGACAGCAGCGCCTGCGTGTACGGGTGCGTCGGGTGGTCGTAGATCTCCTCGTCCGTGCCGACCTCGACGATCCGGCCCAGGTACATCACCCCGACCCGGTCCGAGATGTGCCGCACGATCGACAGGTCGTGCGCGATGAACACGAAGCTCAGGCTGAATTCGGCCTGCAGCCGGTCCAGCAGATTGACGACCTGTGCCTGGACGGACACGTCGAGCGCCGAGACCGGCTCGTCGGCGACGATGATCTCGGGGTTGAGCGCGAGGCCGCGGGCGATCCCGATGCGCTGGCGCTGACCGCCGGAGAACTGGTGCGGATAGCGGTTGATGTACTCCGGGTTCAGACCGACGACGTCGAGCAGGTCCTGCACCTTCTGCCGGCGGCTTCCCTTGGGCGCCACCTCGGGGTGGATCTCGTACGGCTCCCCGATGATGTCGCCGACCGTCATACGCGGGTTCAGCGAGGTGTACGGGTCCTGGAACACCATCTGGATGTTGCGGCGCACGGCCCTCAGCGCACGGCCGGACAGCTTGGTGACGTCCTCGCCCTTGTAGCGGATCACGCCCCCGGTCGGCGGCTCCAGGTGCACCAGCATCTTGGCGACGGTCGACTTGCCGCAGCCGGACTCCCCCACGATGCCGAGCGTCTCGCCCGCCGCCAGGTCGAAGTCCACACCGTCGACGGCCTTGACCGCGCCGATCTGCTTCTTGAAGAGGATGCCCCGGGTCAGCGGGTAGTGCTTGACCAGCCCGCGCACCTCCAGGATCGGGTCGCCCCCGGCGTACGGGCGCTTGGGCGCCTCGGCCTGGAGCGTGGAGCCGCCGCCCCCGCGGCCCGTCTCGTCAGCGTGCATCGAGCGTCTCCTTCCAGAAGTGGCAGGCGCTCCGGCGTTCCTCGTCCACGGTGTAGAGCGGCGGCACGTCCGTGCGGCACACGGCCTGGGCCATGGGGCAGCGCGGGTGGAAGGCGCAGCCGGGCGGGATGTGCAGCAGGTTGGGCGGCAGGCCCTTGATCGCGTAGAGCTCCTGGCCCTTCTGGTCCAGGCGCGGGATCGACCTCAGCAGGCCCTTGGTGTACGGGTGGGCCGGGGCCTTGTAGATCTCGTGGACGGGCGAGGTCTCGACGATCCGGCCGGCGTACATGACCGCGATCTTGTCGGCGACGTCGGCGACCACGCCGAGGTCGTGCGTGATGAGGATGAGCCCCATGTTGAGCTCGCGCTGGAGCTCCGCGAGGAGGTCCATCACCTGGGCCTGGACGGTCACGTCGAGGGCGGTGGTGGGTTCGTCGGCGATGATCAGCGAGGGTTCCAGCGCCATCGCCATGGCGATCATGATGCGCTGGCGCATACCGCCGGAGAACTGGTGCGGGAAGTCGCCGACGCGTTCCCTGGCCGCCGGGATACGGACCCGGTCCATGAGCTCGATGGCCTTCTCCTTGGCGTCCCCGCGGGACATCCCGCGGTGCACGACGAACATCTCGCCGAGCTGCTGCCCGACGCTGAGCACCGGGTTGAGCGAGGACAGCGCGTCCTGGAAGATCATGGCCATCTCCTGCCCGCGGATCCGGCGCCGCTCCTCCGCCTTGAGCTTCAGGAGGTCGTGGTCCTTGAAGAAGATCTCGCCCCCGCTGATCTTCCCGGGCGGCATGTCGAGGATGCCCATGACCGCCTGGGCGGTGACGGACTTGCCCGAGCCGGACTCGCCGAGGACGGCGAGGGTCTCGCCCTCGGCCACCGAGTAGTTGACCCCGTTGACGGCCTTGGCCACACCGTCCCGGGTGTGGAACTCCACGTGCAGATCGCGCACTTCGAGCAACATGGCAGCGGACTCCTCAGCGCAGCTTGGGGTCGAGGGCGTCGCGAACCGCGTCGCCGAGCATGATGAAGGCGAGCACGGTGATGGCCAGCGCCCCGGCGGGCCAGAGCAGCATGTGCGGCGCGTTGCGGACGTACTGGGAGGCGGCGGAGATGTCGATGCCCCAGGAGACGGCCGGCGGTTTCAGGCCGACGCCGAGGTACGAGAGGGTCGCCTCCAGCGAGATGTACGTCCCCAGGGCGATGGTCGCGACGACGATGACGGGCGCGATGGCGTTGGGCATGATGTGGCGCAGCATCATCCGCGAGTTGGAGGCGCCCAGCGCCCTGGCCGCCTGGACGTAGTCGTTCTGTTTGGCGGTGATGACGGAGCCGCGTGCGATACGGGCGATCTGGGGCCAGCCCAGCAGCACGATGAAGCCGATCACGGGCCAGACGGTGGAGCTGGTGACGACGGACAGGAAGACCAGTCCGCCGAGGACCACGGGGATGCCGAAGAAGACGTCCGTGATGCGGGAGAGCACGGCGTCCCACGCCCCGCCGAAGAAGCCGGCGAGGCCTCCCAGCACGCCGCCGAGCAGCGAGACTCCGAGGGTGGACAGGACACCGACGGTCACCGAGGTCCGGGCGCCGTAGACGGTGCGGGTGTAGACGTCGCAGCCCTGGCCGTCGAAGCCGAAGGGGTGCCCGGGCTGGGAGCCCTCCTGTGCCTTGGCCAGGTCGCAGTTGAGCGGGTCCTGGTCCGCGATCAGCGACGGCCAGATCGAGATGATCACCAGGAACAGGATGACCAGCCCCGAGACGATGAAGACCGGATTGCGGCGCAGGTCGCGCCAGGCGTCGGACCAGAGGCTGCGCGGCTTGCCCGCGGGCCCGGTGCCTTCGGGGCCGCCGGGCGTCTTCTCCAGCGTGGTGCCCTCGTCCACCGCGAGGTCCATCGCCCCGCCCGCGCCGGCTCCTGAGATCGCTCCGCTCGTCTCGTCCCACGGCTTCTGCTCAGGCATAGCGGATCCTCGGGTCGAGTACGGCGTACAGGAGGTCGACGATCAGGTTCGCCGCCAGGAAGACGAGGACCAGGACGGTGACGAACCCGACGACGGTCTGGGAGTTCTGGCGGAGGATGCCCTGGTAGAGCTGGTAGCCGACCCCGTGGATGTTGAAGATGCGCTCGGTGACGATCGCCCCTCCCATCAGGGCGCCCACGTCCGTACCGATGAAGGTGACGACGGGGATCAGGGAGTTGCGCAGCAGGTGCCGCACGACCACCCGGCGTCTGGGGAGGCCCTTGGCCACGGCGGTACGGACGTAGTCGGCGCGGGCGTTCTCGGCGATCGAGGTCCGGGTGAGCCGGGTGACGTAGGCCAGGGACACGGAGGCCAGGACCAGGCCGGGGACGATGAGCTCGTCGACCGGCGCCTCCGAGGAGACGGACGGCTTGATGATGCCCCACTCCACTCCCAGGAGGAGCTGGAGCAGGAGGCCGGTGACGAACGTCGGTACGGCGATGACGACCAGGGTCAGGATCAGCACCACGGTGTCGACGGGCCGCCCTCGGCGCAGTCCGGTGACGACTCCGAGGCTGATACCGATGACGATCTCGAACACGATCGCGACGATGGTGAGCCGGATGGTGATGGGGAAGGCCGTGGCCATCAGCTCCGTGACCTTCTGCCCGTTGAACGCGGTACCGAAGTCACCGGTGAAGATGTTGCCCATGTAGGTCAGGTACTGCTGCCAGACCGGCTTGTCGAGGCCGAACTCGGTGCGCAGCTGCGCGGCGGTCGCCGGGTCGCACTGGCGGTCGCCGCAGAGGCCTGCGATGGGATCGCCCATCACGTTCACCATGAGGAAGATCAGCAGCGTGGTGCCGAAGAAGACGGGGATCATCTGCAGCAGCCGCCGGATCACATAACGGCCCATGAGGGGCTCCGGGGGTCGGGGCGGAAGGACCGGAAAGCCGGGTGGCCCGGGCGGTATTGCGCACCCGCCCCCCGCGTCAGGGGGGGACGTGACCATGTTATGGTGGTAAAC
>NZ_JBHWZS010000451.1:0-5133 GCF_042728155.1 Streptomyces sp. NPDC060209 | reverse complement strand
CCCCTCGGGTGTGAGGTGTGGCACGATGCTGGCCACCCCCCGCCCGCCGACCTCCGTTCGGCACCGCCTACCCAGGCCTCCAGGAACCACAGGAGACATACCGCGTGCAGACCTCCGCGCTCCCGGACCTCGCGCACACCGACGCCAAGCCGGTGCACTGGCTCGCCACGGCCACGGCGATGGCCGCGGTCGTCGCCGCCGCGGGCCTGCTCCAGCCCGAAGCGGCAACCGCCACGGCCTCGGCGTCGGAGCACCACGTCGCCACGCAGCACGGCAGCGCTCCCGCCGCCGCGCCCGACCCCGCCCGTGTCACCTTCCCGCTCGACTGCGGCCCGGTCGGTCAGGCTGTTGCCCAAAGCGCCCCCGGGGACCTCGACGGGGACGGCGGACCCGAGACCGTGGCCGTCGTCCGCTGTGCCGCGGGTTCCGGCACCCCGCCCAGCGGCGTCTATGTCGTGACACAGCGGAACGGGGCCGCACCCCGGGTCGTGGCGACCCTGGTGGACCCCGCTCAGAAACTCGGCGTCACCGACTTCACCGTCCGTGACGGCCGGGTGTCGGCGACCCTGCTCGGCTACTCCTCGGCCGACGTGCCGCGCTGCTGTCCCGACGAGCTGGAGAGCGCCTCCTGGCAGTGGAAGGGCAACGCGTTCATCAAGTCCGCCGGCCCCGCCGGGAGCACCGCCCGGGGCGCCTGAGCCGTTACTCTGCGTCCGGACCGAAGACTTCCACATTGTCCGAAACGCGACGTACATGAATACAGTCGCCCGGGCATTCCTTGGCCGAGTCCACCACGTCCTGGAGCAGCGGCAGCGGCACCGGTGTGGTGGCGCCCTTGTCCTGGAGGAGCTCGTCCTCGTCGCCCTTCACGTAGGCCAGACCATCGATGTCCAGCTCGAACACCTCGGGTGCGTACTGCACACAGATGCCGTCGCCCGTACAGAGATCCTGGTCGATCCAGACCTCGAGGTCCTGAGTGTCGCTGTCGCCCGGAGCGTCCTGCTGCACGGTCATGTGTCCTGCCGTTCCCTGCGTATCTGCACCAATTGAAGCCAGCCCTGACGGGTGTTGAACGCTTCGACGATACAACCGGCTGCTTTCCGATGCCGAAGGGTGGGTATTCCCTTGGCGTGAGGGAGAGCGCAAGGGTGAAGATCGGACAGACTCCCGGGTCTTTGTGATCTAGGGGTTTCAATCATCACCCACCCAGGTAGGGTCAGGAAGCGTCCAGCTCCCCTTGGAGGAGGTGAGGACCGTGGCAGCCCACGACGACGACATCAACCGCGGCATCCGGCCCGGGCGGGGGTCAGAAGACCCAGCCGGCCAGGTCGCCTATCTCGAGCAGGAAATCGCCGTCCTGCGACGTAAGCTCGCCGACTCTCCGCGTCATTCGAGGATTCTCGAAGAGCGGATCGTCGAGTTGCAGACCAACCTGGCAGGCGTGTCCGCGCAGAACGAGCGGCTCGCCAACACACTCCGTGAGGCCCGCGACCAGATCGTGGCCCTCAAGGAGGAGGTCGACCGGCTCGCGCAGCCGCCGGCAGGCTTCGGTGTCTTCCTGCAGTCCAACGAGGACGACACCTGCGACATCTTCACCGGGGGCCGCAAGCTCCGGGTGAACGTCAGCCCCAGCGTCGAGCTCGACGGCCTCCGGCGAGGCCAGGAAGTCATGCTCAACGAGGCGCTCAACGTGGTCGAGGCCATGGCATTCGAGCGGGCCGGGGACATCGTCACCCTCAAGGAGATCCTCGAGGACGGCGAGCGCGCCCTGGTCGTCGGGCACACCGACGAGGAGCGGGTGGTGAGGCTCGCCGAGCCTCTGCTGGACATCACCATCCGTCCCGGCGACGCCCTCCTGCTCGAACCCAGGTCCGGCTACGTCTACGAAGTGGTGCCCAAGAGCGAGGTCGAGGAGCTCGTTCTCGAAGAGGTCCCGGACATCGACTACAACAAGATCGGCGGCCTGGGCGACCAGATCGAACTGATCCGCGACGCGGTCGAGCTCCCGTACCTCCACCCGGACCTCTTCAAGGAGCACGAACTCCGCCCGCCGAAGGGCATCCTGCTCTACGGCCCTCCGGGCTGCGGCAAGACACTCATTGCCAAGGCCGTCGCCAACTCGCTGGCCAAGAAGGTCGCCGAGGTCACCGGACAGCCCGCGGGGAAGAGCTACTTCCTCAATATCAAGGGCCCCGAGCTCCTCAACAAGTACGTCGGCGAGACCGAGCGGCACATCCGCCTGGTCTTCCAGCGTGCCCGGGAGAAGGCGAGCGAGGGCACCCCCGTCATCGTCTTCTTCGACGAGATGGAATCCCTCTTCCGCACCCGTGGTTCCGGAGTCAGCTCGGACGTGGAGAACACCATCGTCCCCCAGCTGCTCGCCGAGATCGACGGTGTGGAGGGCCTGGAGAACGTCATCGTCATCGGTGCCTCCAACCGTGAGGACATGATCGACCCCGCGATCCTGCGGCCCGGCCGTCTCGATGTGAAGATCAAGATCGAGCGTCCGGACGCGGAGGCGGCGAAGGACATCTTCGCTAAGTACCTCACCCCCTCGCTGCCGCTGCACTCGGACGATCTGGCCGAGCACACCGGCTCGAAGGAAGCCGCCGCCCACGCGATGATCCAGTCCGTCGTGGAGCGGATGTACACGGAATCCGAGGAGAACCGCTTCCTCGAGGTCACCTATGCGAACGGCGACAAGGAAGTCCTGTACTTCAAGGACTTCAACTCCGGAGCGATGATTCAGAACATCGTGGACCGGGCAAAGAAAATGGCCATCAAGGCATTCCTCGAGCAGGGCCAGAAGGGCCTGCGCGTCTCCCATCTCCTCCAGGCATGCGTGGACGAGTTCAAGGAGAACGAGGACCTGCCCAACACCACCAACCCGGACGACTGGGCCAGGATTTCCGGAAAGAAGGGCGAGCGGATCGTCTTCATCCGCACACTCGTCACCGGAAAGCAGGGCGCGGACACCGGTCGTTCCATCGACACGGTGGCAAATACCGGACAGTACCTGTAAAACGCAGACCGGCTGCGGGTGCCCGGCAGGGTATCCGCAGCCGGCCGTTTTCCCGGCAGCTCCGACCACACCCGAACAATGACGCAATTGATCTCCCCACCGGCGCAGAGGCGCTCTAGGCTCTGCCGTACCGCCGAGTCGCGCAGTGCGGGGACGGGCACCGCGGACCAGCAGCGGTACTTGAGCGCCGCTCCCGGACGGGAGCGACGCCGGGCAAGGAGGGCCGCATGACCGTACGGCGAGTGATGGGCATCGAGACGGAGTACGGGATCTCCGTCCCCGGACAACCCAACGCCAATGCCATGCTCACCTCGTCCCAGATCGTCAACGCCTACGCGGCGGCGATGCACCGGGCGCGCCGCGCCCGCTGGGACTTCGAGGAGGAGAATCCGCTGCGCGACGCGCGAGGCTTCGACCTCGCCCGTGAGACCGCGGACTCCAGCCAGCTCACCGACGAGGACATCGGCCTGGCCAATGTGATCCTCACCAACGGTGCGCGGCTGTACGTCGACCACGCGCACCCCGAATACAGCTCACCGGAGATCACCAATCCGCTGGACGCGGTGCTCTGGGACAAGGCCGGCGAGCGGGTGATGGCGGAAGCGGCCGAACGGGCCGCCGCGATCCCCGGGGCCCAGCCGATCCATCTCTACAAGAACAACACCGACAACAAGGGCGCGTCCTACGGCACGCACGAGAACTACCTGATGAAGAGGGAGACCCCCTTCTCGGACATCGTGCGCCATCTGACCCCGTTCTTCGTCTCCCGCCAGGTCGTCACCGGCGCGGGCCGGGTCGGCATCGGCCAGGACGGCCATGAGCACGGATTCCAGATCAGCCAGCGCGCGGACTACTTCGAGGTCGAGGTCGGCCTCGAGACCACGCTCAAGCGCCCCATCATCAACACCCGCGACGAACCGCACTCCGACGCCGAGAAGTACCGCAGGCTGCACGTGATCATCGGCGACGCGAACCTTTCCGAGATCTCGACCTATCTGAAGCTCGGCACCACCTCGCTGGTCCTGGCCATGATCGAGGACGGCTTCATCAACGTCGACCTGGCGGTCGACCAGCCGGTCCGCACACTGCACCAGGTCTCGCACGATCCCACGCTGAAGCAGCTCGTCACGCTCCGCAGCGGCCGGACACTCACCGCTGTGCAGCTCCAGATGGAGTACTTCGAGCTGGGCCGCAAGTACGTCGAGGAGCGGTACGGGGCGGACGCCGACGAGCAGACCAAGGATGTCCTGGCCCGCTGGGAGGACACCCTGAACCGCCTGGAGAACGATCCGATGAGCCTGTCCGGCGAGCTGGACTGGATCGCCAAGCGGGAGCTCATGGAGGGCTACCGGCGCCGTGACGGCCTCGACTGGGACGCCCCGCGGCTGCACCTGGTGGACCTCCAGTACGCCGACGTACGGGCCGACAAGGGCCTGTACAACCGTCTGGCCGCCCGAGGGAAGATCAAGCGGCTGCTCGACGAGAGTGACGTCGAGCGGGCCCGTACGAAGCCTCCCGAGGACACCAGGGCCTATTTCCGGGGCCGGTGCCTGGAGCAGTACGCGGACGACGTCGCCGCGGCTTCCTGGGACTCGGTCATCTTCGATCTGCCCGACCGTGACTCGCTGCAACGGGTACCCACGATGGAACCGTTGCGGGGTACACGTGCTCACGTCAAGGAGCTCCTGGACCGCTGCCGTACCGCGGAAGAGCTGGTCCGGACGCTGACAGGGGGCTGAAAGGCGTGCCGGCTGGGAATCAATCAGATGACCTCCGGACGTTGAGGAAAGTACCGGGCCAATGTCGGACCCCGTAGGTAGGGTCTGATCAAGTGCTTCGAACCGAGCGGGGTGAGCTACATGGCGACCAAGGACACCGGCGGCGGACAGCAGAAGGCGACACGTTCCACCGAGGAGACCGAGGAGCAGGCGCAGGAAGCGCAGGCGTCCGAGGACCTCGCGGAGCGGCAGGAGAAGCTCAGCGACGACGTGGACGACGTCCTCGACGAGATCGACGACGTACTCGAGTCCAATGCCGAGGATTTCGTACGCTCGTTCGTCCAAAAGGGCGGCGAGTAGCAGTCGGCGACCGGGACCGCCGGCCGACGGCTC
>NZ_JBHWZS010000450.1:0-5143 GCF_042728155.1 Streptomyces sp. NPDC060209 | reverse complement strand
GGTCCGGCCGGACGCATGAGAGGGTCCGGCTCAACTCGCCGGAGACGTAACCCTCTACCCTTTTTGCACCCCCGCGAAAGGTGCGCCCAGAGCGCTCCCTGCTCTTGACAGAGGGGTGTTCGATTGCCGACACATCGGGCCGGGTCCGGCGGATTGTGTTGCTGCGAACCGGTGACACGCCATAGAGTCGCCAATCGTCGGCATGGTGCCACGCTGACCTATCGATAAGTTTCCTGGTCACATCCAAGGAGGTAAGACGACTTGTGAATGAGTCGACAATTACTCCCGGGGGTGGTCAACCAGGGATGCCTGCACGGGGTCTGAGCCCGATCGGGCTCGAGGCTGTCGGCTCCGTCGCTGTCCGCACCTTCGCCACCCACCAGCACATGACGACAGCCCCCCAGATGATGGACGGCCTACACGTGAACGCCATGGCCGGCAACGAAAGTGGCCGAGAGACCTCCCACTTCGCCGACTTCGCCGAGGTGCCCGAGGGGCACTTCTACGACCCCGATGCCGAATACGAGCCCGATCCGGAGTACGCGGCCACCCTCGCGCCCGACGCCGCCCGCCAGCGCCGCGAGCGGATCGGCCCGACCGGCCGGCCGCTGCCGTACTTCCCGATTCCCGGTCCGCTGACCGATCACGGCCCCGCGAAGATCATCGCGATGTGCAACCAGAAGGGCGGCGTCGGCAAGACCACGTCGACCATCAACCTGGGCGCCGCACTCGCCGAGTACGGCCGGCGCGTCCTGCTCGTCGACTTCGACCCGCAGGGAGCCCTGTCCGTCGGCCTCGGGGTCAACCCGATGGAGCTCGACCTCACCGTCTACAACCTGCTCATGGAGCGGGGCATGGCGGCCGACGAGGTCCTGCTGAAGACGGCCGTGCCCAACATGGACCTGCTCCCCAGCAACATCGACCTCTCGGCCGCCGAGGTGCAGCTGGTGAGCGAGGTTGCCCGGGAGTCGACGCTGCAGCGCGCCCTCAAGCCGCTGATGGCCGACTACGACTACATCGTGATCGACTGTCAGCCCTCGCTCGGACTGCTCACCGTGAACGCCCTGACGGCGGCTCACAAGGTGATAGTCCCGCTGGAGTGCGAATTCTTCGCGCTGCGCGGTGTGGCGCTGCTCACCGAGACCATCGAGAAGGTCCAGGAGAGGCTCAACCCCGAGCTGGAGCTGGACGGCATCCTCGCCACCATGTACGACTCCCGCACGGTGCACAGCCGTGAGGTGCTCGCACGCGTCGTCGAGGCCTTCGACGAACACGTCTACCACACCGTCATCGGGCGCACGGTGCGCTTCCCGGAGACCACGGTCGCCGGTGAGCCCATCACCACGTACGCGTCGAACTCGGTCGGTGCCGCCGCCTATCGCCAGCTCGCCAGGGAGGTGCTCGCCCGGTGTCACGCCGAGTGAGTCTGCCGGGGGCCGACGAGCTGTTCCGTACCACCGGGGGCATGGGCCTTCAGGCCTCGTCCCCCGCCGAGCGGCGACGCAAGGCGAACGGCGAGGCGCGGGTCCCCGCACCGGCCGGAGGAAGCGATTCGGCGGCCGACACCGGCGGCCGGGGCGGCGAACCCCCCAGCGGTGACACATCCGCCGGGGCGTCCCGGGAGGAGCACTCCGCGGCTGACGCCGACGGCGGTGGCTCGCGCAGCCGCACCGACGGGGACGACCGGGGCGCGGCCGGACCGCCCGGGACGCGTACCGCGCCGTCCCAGGAAGCTCCCACCGTCCAGCCGCAGCGGGGACGCGGGGGCGGGGGCGGGCGCGGAGCGAACCGCCGGCCCAGCGGCCGGGAACGCCACGACGAGAAGATCACCGTCTACGTGTCCGCCGAGGAACTGATGGACCTCGAGCACGCGCGCCTCGTGCTGCGCGGTGAGCACGGACTGGCCGTCGACCGCGGGCGCATCGTCCGGGAGGCCGTCGCCGTGGTGCTGGCCGACCTGGAGTCACGCGGCGACGCGAGCATCCTCGTACGGAGGCTGCGGGGCCGCTGACCGGTGCGGCGCCGGTAGCCTGCCGGGGGAGGGCCGCCGTACGGGCGGCCCCGCCCCGGGGCCCACCGCCCGCCTCCCGCCGCACCCCTGGACCCCAGCACATGCCGACTGCCGACGACCCTCCCCGCCCGACCCGCCGTGCCCTCGGCCGCGGGCCGGGGATACGGCCTCCCGCGGCTCCCGCGGCTCCTGCGGCGTCGTCCGAGGCCGCTGTGGCCCCGTCAGGGCCCTCGGCGATCGCTGAGGACGCTGAGGCCCCGGCGGTCCTGCTGGACGCCGCTGGGCCCGACGAGGGCCTTCAGGGCGCGGTAGCCCCGCCCACGGAGGCCGTGGAACCCCGCGAGGCCGCCCCCGGAGTCCTGCCGAGGACGGCCGGCGACGCCGGGCCCGGAGCCGTGTCGGAGGCCGTCGACGAGGCCGCCGCCGACGACCGGCGGTTCACCGTGCGGCTCGTCAACTTCGAGGGCCCCTTCGATCTGCTCCTCCAGCTGATCTCCAAGCACAAGCTCGACGTGACCGAGGTCGCACTGTCGAAGGTCACCGACGAGTTCATGGCACACATCCGGGCCATGGGACCGGACTGGGACCTCGACCAGACCACCGAGTTCCTCGTCGTCGCCGCGACCCTGCTCGATCTGAAGGCCGCCCGGCTCCTCCCCACCGCCGAAGTGGAGGACGAGGCGGACCTCGCCCTCCTGGAGGCGCGGGACCTGCTCTTCGCGCGACTGCTGCAGTACCGCGCGTACAAGCGGATCGCGGAGATCTTCAGCGACCGCCTGGAGTCCGAGTCCCGCCGCTACCCCCGCACCGTGGGGCTCGAGCCCCAGCACGCCGAGCTGCTGCCCGAGGTCGTGATCAGCATCGGCCCCGAGGGGTTCGCCCGGCTCGCGGTGAAGGCGATGCAGCCGAAGCCCAAGCCGCAGGTGTACGTCGATCACATCCACGCCCCGCTGGTCAGCGTGCGCGAACAGGCGGAGATCGTGGTGGCGCGGCTGCGGGCTGAGGGCGAGATCAGCTTCCGGGCGCTCACCGAGGACGCGGAGGACACCCTCACGGTCGTCGCCCGCTTCCTGGCGCTCCTGGAGCTCTACCGGGAGAAGGCGGTCGCGCTCGACCAGGAGGAGGCGCTCGGCGACCTCCTGGTGCGCTGGGCCGGGGGCGAGGTGACCGAACCGGTGGTCACGGACGAGTTCGACCAAGAGGTGCGCGAGCCACAGGAGGACGTACAGGCATGAGCACAGACGACGCCGGGCGCGACGCCGCGGTTGCCGGGCTCGACCTCAGGCCCGCGCTGGAGGCGGTCCTCATGGTCGTCGACGAGCCCGCCACCGAGGAACACCTCGCCAAGGTCCTCCAGCGGCCCCGCAGGGCCGTCGCGGACGCCCTGCGGGAGCTGGCGGACGAGTACACCGTCCAGCGCCGTGGATTCGACCTGAGGCTCGTCGCCGGGGGCTGGCGCTTCTACACCCGCCCGGAGTACGCGGAGGCCGTGGAGGGCTTCGTCCTGGACGGGCAGCACGCCCGGCTCACCCAGGCGGCACTGGAGACGCTCGCCGTGGTCGCGTACCGCCAGCCGGTCAGCCGGTCGAGGGTCTCCGCGGTACGCGGAGTGAACTGCGACGGCGTCATGCGGACCCTGCTCCAGAGGGGTCTCGTCGAGGAGGCGGGCGCGGAACCCGAAACAGGTGCGATCCTGTACAGGACGACGAACTACTTTCTGGAGCGCATGGGCCTGCGAGGCCTGGACGAGCTCCCGGAGCTCGCGCCCTTCCTCCCGGAGGCGGACGCGATCGAGGCTGAGACGCTAGAGGGTGTGCCGTCGTTCGATCCGGACGCACCGGACACCCCGGAAACTCACGCAGACGACAAGACGGATTTTTGATGCGAAGCAGTGGCAGGAACAGCGGAAGCGGCAGCGGCGGCAAGAGCGGCGGCGGCCGGAGCGGCGGCGCGGGCGGCAGGAACAACAGCGGCAGCGGCAGGAACAGCAACCCGAACCCCCGGGTCTCCGGCTCGGAGCGCGACGACAAGCAGGAGCAGCGCCCCCGCCGGCCCCGTCCCGAGGAGCGCCGCTACGACGTGGGCTCCGACAAGCCGGGCGGCGACGGCGGCCCGCGCAAGGGGCGCGGCGCGGCGGCCCGCGGCGGGGCCAAGGGCGGCCCCAAGCCCGCACAGAACGTGAGCAAGGGCGGACGCCGCGTGGGCGCTCCGTCCCGCCCCCGCGAGCTCGACGCCAAGATCGAGCAGCGCAACCGCGACCGTTACGCGGACAAGCCCGAGATCAAGACGCCCAGGACGCACCCGGGCGCCGAGCAGGAGGGCGAGCGTCTGCAGAAGATCCTCGCCCGGGCCGGCATGGGCTCGCGCCGGGCGTGCGAGGAGCTGATCGAGCAGGCCAGGGTCGAGGTCAACGGCGAGATCGTCCTGGAGCAGGGCATGCGGGTCGACCCGCACAAGGACGAGATCAAGGTCGACGGCCTGACCGTCGCGACGCAGTCGCACCTGTTCTTCGCGCTGAACAAGCCCGCCGGCGTCGTCTCCACCATGGGTGACCCGGACGGCCGCCAGAATCTCGGTGACTACGTGAACAACCGCGAGACGCGGCTGTTCCACGTCGGGCGGCTCGACACCGAGACCGAGGGCATCATCCTGCTCACCAACCACGGCGAGCTGGCCCACCGTCTGACGCACCCCAAGTACGGCGTGAAGAAGACCTACCTGGCCGCCATCCAGGGTCCGCTCCCGCGCGACCTCGGCAAGCGGCTCAAGGACGGCATCCAGCTGGAGGACGGGTACGCCCGCGCCGACCACTTCCGCGTCGTCGAGAACACCGGCAAGAACTACCTGGTCGAGGTGACCCTCCACGAGGGCCGCAAGCACATCGTCCGCCGGATGCTGGCCGAGGCGGGCTTCCCGGTCGAGCGTCTCGTGCGGACGTCCTTCGGGCCGATCCCGCTGGGCGACCAGAAGTCGGGCTGGCTGCGCCGCCTGACCAACACCGAGGTGGGCATGCTGATGCGCGAGGTCGGTCTCTAAGGACCGAGGGCATCATCCTGCTCACCAACCACGGCGAGCTGGCCCACCGTCTGACGCACCCCAAGTACGGCGTGAAGAAGACCTACCTGGCCGCCA
>NZ_JBHWZS010000449.1:0-5153 GCF_042728155.1 Streptomyces sp. NPDC060209 | reverse complement strand
CCACCGCGGACTTCCCGGCCGCACCGACGGCGGGGAGTGGGACGGTGCGGCGGGTTCTGCGGGCGGTCAGCTCCGGTAGACACCGAATTCGTAGAGCGAGTAGCCCCATGGGGTGCCCCGCACAGAGGTGTTCACCCGTACGTAGCGCGCTTCACCTCTGACTTCGATGTCGTCGATGCCGCCGTTGCCCTCGGTGACGGTGTGGACGGTGCTCCAGTCCTGGCCGTTGTCCGAGGTCTGCAGGGTGTATCCCTTGGCGTACGCGGTCTCCCAGGCGAGCTGCACATGGTCGAACGCGGTCTTCGCTCCGAGGTCCACCTGGATCCACTGCTGGTCGGCCCAGTCGCTGGCCCAGCGGGTGTCGAAGGACCCGTCGACCGCGTTGCCCGCGGGGCAGGGGCAGCCGGTGCCGTCCGGCTGGAAGGTGGACGCGGTGGCCGGCTTGCCCGCCGCCAGGTTCGTACCGCCGACCTCCGGCGGGACGACCCGGAACGACTTGGTCTCGATGCCGACGTTGCCCTTGCCGTCCGAGCTCTTGAGGTAGACCTTCCACACGCCGAGGCGGTCTGGAGCGGTCACCTCGAAGGCGCCGTTGCCCTTGTCCGTGAACCGCGTCTCGTTGAGCTGCCCGCTGTCGTCCACGTACTTGCTGCCGAGCAGCACCTGGTGCGTGAGCGGATCGCCGTCGGGGTCGGAGACCGAGGCCTTCACGGTGAAGGGCTTGCCCGCCTGGACGGCCGAGGCGTTGTCCACCGTCATGCCGGTGATCACGGGCGGGGTGTTGTCGCCCGAGGTGCCGGCCCCGTACGCCTTCTTCACCGCGTAGTACGAGAGCCGCTTCTGGCCTGCCGGGAGCAGGTTGAACCAGACACCGCCGAAGTCGTACTCCGTGCCGTAGTGGAACAGCGTGGCGCCCAGTGCGACTCCCGTGTGGCCCGTGACGCACTGCCAGGCCCGGTTGTAGCCCTCGGCCTTCGCGACATCGGTCGGCTCGTCCGGCACGCCGTTGGCGTCGTCGGGCACCTCCCACTCCCCTGCGGGACCGCCCTCGGTCACGATGTACGGCTTGTCGAAGCCTCCGTCCTCCCAGGTCCTCCGGATGTCGCAGACCGCGCCGTAGGAGTTCACGGCGTACAGATCAAGGTCCGGCGCGTTCTTCTTGTAGTACGGCCAGGCCCCGGTCCAGGCGTCGGTCGAGGTGACCGGGTGGTTCGGGTCGACGGCGTGGATCTTCTTGGTGATGTCGTTGACGAAGGTCGTGTACGCGTCGCGCTGCTGTTCCAGGGCGTCACCGCTGTAGCAGTTCTGCAGGCCGAGCACGGACTCGTTGCCCACGTTCCACATGAGGACACCGGGGTGGTCCTTGTAGGTCTCCACCCACTTGGGGAATTCGGCGAGCATGTTGCTCTTGTAGGCGGTGTCCGTCAGGTAGTTGACGCATCCGCCGCTTCCGGGCCCGCCGCCGGGCTGGAGCCAGAAGCCGGCGATGACCTTGATCCCGTTGCCGGCCGCGCTGTCCAGCAGTGGTTTCGTCGTGGCGTCGGTGCCCCAGGTCCGGATGGTGTTGACGCCCATCGACCTGACGTCCGGCATGTACTGCCCGGCATCGGCGACGGCGGGACCCCAGGTCAGGCCCTTCACGGTGTACGGCGAACCGTCGACGGTCAGCTTCCAGGCACCCTGCGACCCCTCGACCTTCACCACGCTTCCGGCCGCCTGCGCGGCGGGCACGGGCAGGGTGGCCGCTCCTGCGGCGACGAGGGCGGCTACGGCGAGACGCGCGGTGGTGCGTCTGCGGCCGCGGGCCGAGGCTGTGGGACGTGGCAGTTTCATGGGGGAGACAGCTCCTCGTGGGGGGAGTAATGGGAGAGCGCTCTCCCTCATGGGCGCAGTGAACCCATGAGGGAGAGACACAGGCGGGTCAGGGCAGTTCGTAGTTCTCGTCCAGAGCGGCACCCTCACCGGGGTTGTTCTGGTCGTAGCCCCGGGCGTCGCACTGGAGGCCGCCCACGATGCAGTGGCCGACCATGGCGTCCAGCGTTGCGTCGTCCCAGGCGTTGAAGAAGTCGTAGTGGAAGGAGTGGCCCGTGCCGCTGGCCAGCCTCACCTGCGACATGTCACCGTTGACCGGCCAGGCCATCTTGAACTCGATCATCGGCAGGGCGACGGGATGGCTGGCCGGGCAGACGTCCTGGTTGGCGCCCATCACGACCGGATAGGCCATGTGGGCCTTGTGGTCCGGGGTGTCCAGGTGCTTGCCGTCCCAGCAACTCGGAGCTTGCATACGGAGATTGAGCTGCGTGTCCTGGCTGGTCGGGCACGCGGCGGGGAACTCGTAGTTGTGGTAGCTCTCGCCGCACTCGTAACCCTCGACCATGCCCGGATGGTCACGGAACTGCTCGGCGGTCTGAGTCGGGCTGCCGACGACGTAGCGCAGCCCCTTGGGGAACGGCCGCACGGTCCGGTAGTCGGTGACACCCGCCTTGTAGTAGATGGTCTGCGGACCGACCGGGCGCACCTCCTGGTCCCCCTTGTAGAGGGTCGGCATCCAGTACGCGGACAGGTCGCCGGGCGCCTTGCAGGCGGTGCCGCCCGCGCCGAGCGAGGCGGTGGTGCTGTTCTCGTCCGTGGTGTCGTTCCCCATGAACGTGTGGTTGTGGGACTTGCCGGTCTGCCCGGGGTAGACGATCGGGTCGACCGATCCGGTGTGGTCGACGGAGCAGTTCGCCTGGAACTCGTGGAAGTACCGGTGGGGCGGGATCTCGGTGGACGGCTCCACCCCGGTGACCGGCGGGTTCGCCGGAATGTACCCGTCGCCGTCGGGATCGTCGCCCGAAGGGACGGGGTCGGCCGCCGCCATGGCGTGGCCTTGCGTGTGCTGCGTACCCTGCATGACACGCGAGGCCGCGGCCGGCTCGGCGACGGCCTTCGGCGCCGCCCCGGCTGTCGGGACACCGGCGCGGGTGATCGCCGTGAGCCCCGTGACCACGAGGGCCAGTGCGGCGACGACGACCAGGGCGGACACCAGGGTGGTTCTGCTGAATCTTTCGGCCATGCGGACCTCCATGCCGCTCTGCGTCCGCGCACATCGGGTGCGCGGTGGGGGGAGAGTGGAGCTGGATGGTGCGTCGAGCGGAAGCGCTGGGAGAGCGCTCTCCCAAGCGATGTCAGTGTTACGCCGCCGCTGAGAACATGTCAAGAGTTGGTGAACAGTCCGCAGTGCACCGGGAGTTGCCCTCTCCAGGCCGGCTACCGCAGCAAGGCCAGCGTCTCGCGCAGATTGTGCTCGGCGATCCCCTGCATGGACGCCCGGTCCGGGAAGTCGCCGTCGAGCAGGCGCAGGGGGCCGGCAACCAGGGAGAGGCGCATGGCCAGTGTGTAGAGGCCGATGCGCCGGGGGTCGAGGCCGGGACGGGCGAGTGCGTCGTAATGCCGCCCGAAGCGGATACGGAGGAAGACGTGCTCCCATTCGACGTCGAAGTACATCAGGCCCTCGATGTCGATGAGGACGACGTCCCCCTCGGGGCTCACCAGGATGTGGTCGGGGCCGAGCTCCCCATGGATCAGACCGTACGCGGCACGCGGGTTCACCAGTGCCCGCGACTCATGCAGTCGCTGCGCGAGCCGCCCGCGTGCCGCCTTGATCCTCGCGTCGCGGTCCGCCGCTTCCGCGAGATCCCGCAAGGCGCGGTCGAGAACCACCTGCTCGCAAGAGCCACCGGGGGCCGTGCCGCCCTGCTCCAGAAGGTCAAGCCGCCCGTACCGCGACACCTCCTGACCGCACATCAGGTCAAGCGTGCGGGCCAGGTCGGTGAGTGCGGAGGCGGCGCGCGCCGGGTCGGTCTCGAAGAGCTCCTCGAGCGTGCCGCCCGTGAAGTCCTCGACCACGGCGAAGTCCGCCGCGCGCGTCCCGCCACCCGCAGACAGCACGCGGGGCACGCGAGCGCCGATCCTGGTCAGTTCACGCTGTGCGGCCAGGAAGGGCGCCAGGCCGGTGGCGGGCGCGAAGGGGTCTGCGGACGCCTGCTCGGCGGCTTCCGGCCAGAAATTCTCTTCGTCGGCCCACCTGTAGACGATCACACTCGCGGTCCGGCACCCGCCGACCCTTACCCGGTACACACCCTTCTTGCTCCCCCCGCGCAGCCGCTCCACCCCGAGGGTCCGGCACCCCGGCCCCAGGGCCTCCCGCACCACCTCAGGCACGTCCGCCGGGAAGTCAGGCATCTCCGATTCACCGCCCTTACGGCCCGGGTACGCCCTGTACACCCGCCACCCGCTGAGGAGCGTGCGGACGCGCATGGGACGCAGTGGTCAACCACCCGATGCTACTCGGCCCGCCACTGCACGCGGTCCCCGCTGCGACGACACCGGACCGGAGAGGGCCACGGTCCGCGGGTCGCGACGGTCAGGCGGACGGATCCCTGAGATCGCCGATGACAAGGTCGGCCAGCCGGACCGAGAACCAGACATCCTGGGTCGCGCCGCTCCCCCATTTCTCGGTCAGCACCACGGTGGCGTGACCTGCGCCGCTGCCCTCATAGCGCGACGACCAGCCCGTCGGCACGTTCTGTGCGCGGAAGACAGGGTCCGCGCCGCTCTGCGCCGCCCACGCGTCCAGCCGCCTGTCCAGGTCGGGAGCGAGGTAGCGGGCGCGCACCTGTCCGGGGGTCAGGTCGCCCCGGCCGAGGGCAGCCTGACGGTACGCCCGGAAGAAAGCGCCGACCTGCGCCTCTGCCCGGGTCTCATGGACGACCGCGCCGGTGCCCGATGACGAGGCGGCTCCATGCGCGGCCACCTGCCCGGCGGGAGCGGTGACGAGGACAACGGCCGCGGCCGCGAGGGCGGCCAGGACAGGGCGCAGCTGCACGTGACTCTCCAGGATCAAGGGACGCTTCCGCTGCCAGGCAACACCACCGGTCAGGGGCGCGAGCGTTCCGACGCCACGCTTCACCCGCATGGGGCCACCGTGCCCACGCGAACGCCCGTCGGGGGGGGCGGGAGCAGGGCCGGGCCCGTCGGGGACAGGGTTCGTCGGCCGCGGCTTCACACTCAGGCCGAAGCATGCGCGGGGCCGAGGTCTGCTGCGGCAGGGGGCCACCCTGCTGCCGCAGCAGACCGGTCGCGTCCCGCCCGGTCACCCGGACCCCGCGGAG
>NZ_JBHWZS010000448.1:0-5206 GCF_042728155.1 Streptomyces sp. NPDC060209 | reverse complement strand
CCTGTTCCTGCCAGGGGTGTTACGCGTCGCCGCCGGCCGGGCCGGGGCCCGCGGCCGCCACGTCCAGCAGTTCGTAGCGGTCGAGCGCCGTCTTCAGCGCCGAACGGTCGATCTTGCCTTCCTTCGCCAGCTCGGTCAGCACCGCGAGCACGATCGACTGCGCGTCGATGTGGAAGTAGCGGCGGGCCGCACCCCGGGTGTCGGCGAAGCCGAAGCCGTCGGCACCCAGCGACTGGTACGCGCCGGGCACCCAGCGCGAGATCTGGTCGGGCACGGAACGCATCCAGTCCGAGACCGCCACGAACGGGCCCTCGGAGCCGGAGAGCTTCTCCGTCACATAGGGAACGCGCTGCTCCTCCTCCGGGTGGAGCAGGTTGTGGCGCTCCACCTCCACGGCCTCACGGCGCAGCTCGTTCCAGGAGGTCGCCGACCAGACGTCCGCCTTCACGTTCCACTCGTCGGCGAGGATCTGCTGGGCCTCGACCGCCCACGGGACCGCCACGCCGGACGCCAGGATCTGGGCCGGAATCTGCCCCTTCTCGCCGCTGCGGTAGCGGTGCACGCCCTTGAGGATGCCCTCGACATCCACATCGGCGGGCTCGGCGGGGTGCTGGATCGGCTCGTTGTAGACGGTGAGGTAGTAGAAGACGTCCTCGTTCTCGTCAGGCGTCCCGCCGTACATCCGGCGCAGACCGTCCTTCACGATGTGCGCGATCTCGTACCCGAACGCCGGGTCGTAGGAGACACAGGCCGGGTTCGTCGACGCGAGCAGCTGCGAGTGACCGTCCGCGTGCTGCAGACCCTCACCGGTCAGAGTCGTACGGCCGGCGGTCGCACCCAGCACGAAACCGCGCGAGAGCTGGTCGGCCATCTGCCAGAACTGGTCACCGGTGCGCTGGAAACCGAACATCGAGTAGAAGACGTAGACAGGGATGAGCGGCTCACCGTGCGTGGCGTACGCCGAACCCGCGGCGATCAGCGAGGCCGTGCAGCCGGCCTCGGAGATGCCGTCGTGCAGCATCTGTCCGGTCGGCGACTCCTTGTACGCAAGAAGGAGCTCGCGGTCCACGGACTCGTACTGCTGACCGAGCGGGTTGTAGATCTTCGCACTCGGGAAGAACGCGTCCATGCCGAAGGTGCGGTACTCATCGGGCGCGATCAGCACGAAGCGCTTGCCGATCTCCTTGTCCCGCATGAGTTCCTTCAGGACGCGGACGAACGCCATGGTAGTGGCGATCGACTGCTGACCCGACCCCTTCTTCGCGGTCGCGTACGCCTTCTCGTCGGGGAGGGGCAGCGGCTTGGCTCGCACCACACGCGTCGGGACGTAACCGCCCAGACCCTTGCGGCGGTCGTGCATGTACTGGATCTCTTCCGAGTCGCGGCCCGGGTGGTAGTACGGCGGGTTGCCATCCTCCAGCTGCTTGTCCGCGATCGGGATGTGCAGCCGGTCGCGGAAGCGCTTGAGGTCGTCGGCCGTGAGCTTCTTCATCTGGTGGGTCGCGTTGCGGCCCTCGAAGTTCGGACCCAGCGTCCAGCCCTTGACCGTCTGCGCCAGGATCACGGTCGGCTGGCCCTTGTGGGCCTTGGCCGCCGCGTACGCCGCGTAGACCTTCTTGTGGTCGTGACCGCCGCGCCCCAGGTGCAGGATCTGGTGGTCGGACATGTCCTTGACCATGTCCCGCAGCCGCGGGTCGTCACCGAAGAAGTGCTCGCGGATGTACGCGCCGGTCTCGGTGGCGTACGTCTGGAACTGGCCGTCCGGAGTGGTGTTCAGCTTGTTGACCAGGATGCCCGTGCGGTCCTGCGCGAGCAGCGGGTCCCAGGTGCGGTCCCAGACCAGCTTGATGACGTTCCAGCCGGCGCCGCGGAACTGTGACTCCAGCTCCTGGATGATCTTGCCGTTGCCGCGTACCGGCCCGTCGAGGCGCTGGAGGTTGCAGTTCACCACGAAGGTGAGGTTGTCCAGGCTCTCACGGGCGGCGATGGAGAGCTGGCCGAGCGACTCCGGCTCGTCCATCTCGCCGTCGCCGAGATAGGCCCAGACGTGCGAAGCGGAGGTGTCGGCGATGCCGCGCGCCTCCATGTAGCGGTTCATCCGCGCCTGGTAGATCGCGCCGAGCGGGCCGAGGCCCATCGAGACGGTCGGGAACTCCCAGAAGTCCGGCATCGACCGCGGGTGCGGGTAGCTGGACAGCGCGTGTCCCGCCTTCGACTTCTCCTGCCGGAAGCCGTCGAGCTGCGCCTCGCTCAGCCGGTCGAGGAGGAAGGCGCGTGCGTAGATGCCCGGGGACGCGTGTCCCTGGAAGAAGATCTGGTCGCCGCCCCGGCCGTCGTCCTTGCCGCGGAAGAAGTGGTTGAAGCCCACGTCGTACAGCGAGGCGGAGGACGCGAAGGTGGCGATGTGGCCGCCGACACCGATCCCGGGACGCTGGGCGCGGGAGACCATCACCGCGGCGTTCCACCGGGTCGCGTTGAGGACCTTGCGCTCGATCTCCTCGTCGCCGGGGAAGAACGGCTCGTCCTTCGTGGCGATCGTGTTGATGTAGTCGGTGCTGCGCATCTCGGGCACGGCCACGCGCTTCTCGCGCGCGCGCTCGATGAGCCGGAGCATCAGATAGCGGGCCCGCTCCCGGCCGCGCTCGTCGACGGCGGCGTCGAGGGAGTCGAGCCATTCCTGGGTCTCTTCGGGATCGAAGTCCGGGACCTGGCTCGGAAGGCCGCCAATGATGATCGGGTTGCGATCGGATGCGGAAGCCACGCTGTTCCTTCGCTGTTCGGTGGTGCTCTTCGGGGCCTGGTTGCGGGGAACGTACCCCCGGGACGGCGGCTGTACGCCGCCTCCATCGTGTACCGCGAAGACCTAAACGTCATCTCTACTGCGGGGTAACGCAAGGTTCCCGGACGCCGTGTCCGGGCACGAGTACCAGCAGCGCGAGGGCTGTCCTGCCCAAACCGCAACCATACGCCCAACCCGGCCAAGCGTTCCCAAAGCCCGTTCGAATCCGAATGGCGGAGCGAAACGGCATAAGCTGAGGAAGGACGTAAAGGGTCCGGACACCATTTCCGGCCCCGCAGGAGACATGCCGGAAGTTGCGGCGACGTGGCAGGGAACGTCACCGTTTAGGCGGTCTCGGACGCCGGGTACTTGCGCGATTCGCCGAGCCCGTGTGGACTACGGCCAACGCCCCGCGCACGCGCGTGGCTGAAGCATTTTCCGAAACATGATCAGGAGGCAACCCGTGAGCGCGACCGCGGACCACGCGGAGGAACGGACCAACACGGCCGCAAGGCTTGGGTTCGAGCCCGGACAGGTGGTCCAGGAGATCGGCTACGACGACGACGTCGAGCAGGAGCTCCGTGAGGGCATTGAGGCCACAATCGGCCAGGAACTCGTCGACGAGGACTACGACGACGTCGCTGACGTCGTCCTGCTCTGGTTCCGCGACGAGGACGGCGACCTTACGGACGCGCTGGTGGATGCCATTGGTCTGATCGAGGACGGTGGGGCGGTCTGGCTACTGACGCCCAAGACCGGCCGAGACGGATACGTCGAGCCGAGCGACATCAACGAGGCTGCCCAGACAGCTGGTCTCGCCCAGACCAAGAGCATCAGCGCGGGCAAGGACTGGACGGGCAGCCGTCTGGTCACCCCCAAGGGGGCCAAGACCAAGCGCTGAGCTCTTTCATCACCATCGAGGCCCCCGACGGCACCACGCCGCCGGGGGCCTTCGTACGTGCCGCCGCGGGCCGCCCAGGTCCCTCGGGGGACTCTGCGTAGGGTGGGTGTCACCCGGACGGCCCAGGCCGGGGAAGTGCGACGTTTGTGAAGGGAAGCGTTTTACATGGCGATCGAGGTCGGCACGCAGGCTCCGGATTTCGAGCTGAAGGACAACCACGGGCGGACCGTGAAGCTCTCCGATTTCCAGGGTTCTCACGGCGCCAAGAACGTGGTGCTGCTCTTCTACCCATTCGCCTTCACCGGCGTCTGCACGGGGGAGCTGTGCGCGCTCCGCGACGAACTGCCGAAGTTCGAGAACGACGACACCCAGCTGCTCGCCGTGTCCAACGACTCGATCCACACCCTGCGCGTCTTCGCCGAGCAGGAGGGCCTCGAGTACCCGCTGCTCTCGGACTTCTGGCCGCACGGGGAGGTCTCGCGGGCGTACGGCGTCTTCGACGAGGACAAGGGCTGCGCGGTGCGCGGGACCTTCGTCATCGACAAGGAGGGCGTCGTCCGCTGGACCGTCGTCAACGGCCTGCCGGACGCGCGTGACCTGAACGACTACATCAAGGCACTCGACTCGATCTGATCCGGGGAGGGCCGGGGGCCGGCTCCGTCCGGTTTCCCGCGGAGGCCCCCGGGGCAGGCCCCGCTCGTGATCCGGGGCCGTGATGTGCGGGATCCGGGGTTTGCGGCCTGTCGGATCCGGGGATCTCCTGGCCGCGACCGGCCAAAAGCCTGTTTTGGCCGGGAACCGGTCACTAGGATCCAATCGTTGATCCTATGCCAACGCACGACGGGGGCGCTGGTGTCTGCCGGCCCTCTCAAAACTTTTGGAGGACTCGTGGGAGTCAGCCTCAGCAAGGGCGGCAACGTCTCGCTGACCAAGGCCGCGCCGAACCTGACCGCGGTCATCGTCGGTCTGGGCTGGGATGCCCGTACGACCACCGGCGGTGACTTCGACCTCGACGCCAGCGCTCTGCTGACGAACGCCGAGGGCAAGGTCGGCAGCGACGGGAATTTCGTCTTCTTCAACAACCTCAAGAGCCCCGACGGCTCGGTCGAGCACACCGGTGACAACCTCACCGGTGAGGGCGAGGGCGACGACGAGGTCATCAAAGTCAACCTGGCCGGCGTCCCGGCCGACGTCGACAAGATCGTCTTCCCGGTCTCGATCTACGAGGCCGAGAGCCGTCAGCAGAGCTTCGGTCAGGTGCGCAACGCGTACATCCGCGTGGTGAACCAGGCGGACAACAGCGAGCTCGCCCGCTACGACCTGAGCGAGGACGCCTCGACGGAGACCGCCATGGTCTTCGGCGAGCTCTACCGCAACGGCGCGGAGTGGAAGTTCCGTGCCATCGGCCAGGGGTACGCCTCGGGTCTGCGCGGCATCGCGCAGGACTTCGGCGTCAACGTCTGAGCCGGTCCGGAGGATCCTCCGGACACCTTCAGCTCCATCGCGTCCGGCGCCGCACCATGTGC
>NZ_JBHWZS010000447.1:0-5300 GCF_042728155.1 Streptomyces sp. NPDC060209 | reverse complement strand
CGCCATGGGCGACGTCACCCCGCACAGGTGCCGTGCTCCGGACCGGTCAGGCGGCGAGGGTCTGCCTGAGCGCTGCGAGGCCGTCGGTGTAGATACCGTGGAACAGGGCGACCGCTTCGTCGTCGCGGATCCCGTCCGGTGTGAAGGTGCCGCTCCACTCGACGCGGGAGGAACCGGCGTCGGGCTCCTGGTGCACCGTTATGGTCGACAGGTAGCCGGTCACGGGAAAGGGCGCCTGGAGTATCGAGTAGCTGTAGGTGCGGGCCTTGTCGTCGAAGGCTTCGAGACGCTCGACGATCAGGCCGCCTTCCTCGTTCGTGAGGCTGCGGATCCGGCCGCCTTCGCCGAGTTCACTCTTGGGGATGTAGGGCAGCCAGTCGGGCAGGGTGTCGAACCCGCCGATGAGCTGCCAGACACGCTCGGGCGGCACGGGGATGAGGACCGATGCTGTGGTCGTGGCCATGAGAGTTCTCCTTGCAGGTCGCGGGTCAGCGGGCAGGGGTCAGACAGCGGGTACAGGAGCGTCGGAAGCGATCAGCTGCTCGTCGCGCATCGCCGTCCAGAACCCGGCCGGGATCCGCTCCTGCAGCGCGGCGACATCCTCCGCGATGCGGCTCGGCCGGGTGGCACCGGGAATGGCGGCAGCGGTGGCCGCGTGCGCCAGGGAGAACTGCAGGGCGGCGGCCTTGATACCGACGCCGTACCGCTCCGCGAGAGCCTTGATCCGCTCCACCCTGCCGATGATCTCGGCGGGTGCCTTCTGGTACTCGAAGTGAGCCCCTCCGGCCAGGATCCCCGAGCTGTAGGGTCCGCCGACGACGATGTCGACGTTCTGCTCGGCAGCCGCGGGCAGCAGGCGCTGCAGAGCGCGGCCGTGGTCCAGCAGGGTGTAGCGGCCGGCCAGGAGGAAGGCGTCGGGCTTGGGCTCGTCGAGGTCGAGGGTGAGCTCCAGCGGTTCCACCCGGTTCACGCCCAGGCCCCAGGCCTTGATGACTCCCTCGGCACGCAGCTTCTCCAGGGTGCGGAAGGCGCCGGTACGGGCGGTCTCGTACTGGGCGAGCCACTGGTCACCGTAGAAGTCCTGCGCGATGTCGTGCACCCAGACGATGTCGAGGCGGTCGGTCTTCAGCCGGACGAGACTGTCTTCGATGGAGCGCATCGTCGCGTCGGCCGTGTAGTCGTTGACCATCTTGTTGGGGCGGCCGTGCTCGAACAGGCCACCCTTTTCGCCGAGTTCACGCGATGTGGGGTCCTCCAGCTCGTCCAGGACGACGCGGCCGACCTTGGTGCTGAGGACGTACGCGTCACGCGGGTGTGCGGCAAGGACCTCGCCCAGGCGGATTTCCGCGAGGCCCGCGCCGTAGAACGGGGCGGTGTCGAAGTAGCGGATGCCGTGATCCCAGGCGGCTTCGACGGTGGCGGCCGCCTCCGCGTCGGGAATGGCACGGAACATATTGCCCAGCGGGGCGGTGCCGAAGCCGAGCGGGCCGGGCAGAAGGGGCGCGATACCCATGAGGTACTTCCTAGCGGGGGGTGGGGTTCCGACGTCGTTCCGTGAGGGGCACGACGGTCCGTCGGTCTTACGTCTTCGAGGTTAGGATCGATACTTGAGACTGTCCAAGACACGCTTGGACTGAGTTGAGTCCCCCGAGGTCTTATATGCTTGACCTGCGACAACTTCGCTATTTCGTCGCTGTGGCCGAGGCAGAACACGTCGGTCGTGCTGCCGAGGAACTGCACATCTCGCAGTCGCCCCTCAGCCGTCAGATCGCCCAGCTGGAGAAGAACCTGGGCCTCACCCTGTTCGAGCGCAGCCAGCAGCGCATCCGCCTGACGGCCGACGGGCGGGTCTTCCTCACCGAGGCACGTGCGCTGCTGCGCCACGCCGACCGCCTGGAGAATCTGGGCCGCCGCCTGGGGCGCGGCGAGGAGGGGGGCCTGTGCATCGGTTACGTCGCCGACGCCATGCACACAGGCGTGCTTCCGGCAGCACTGCGCACCTTGCAGGAAGAGCGCCCCGGAATCCACGTCGCCCTCTACAGCCTGACCGCGGAGGAGCAATTCGTCGGCCTTCGGCAGCGCAGCCTCGACATCGCCCTGGTCCAGCAGCCCCCCACAGCCGACGACCCCGATCTGCTGGCCGCCCCGCTGCTCGAGGACCCGCTGCTCCTCGCCCTGCCCGCGAGCCACCCGCTCGCAGGCCGAAAGGACATCACGGCGCACGACCTCGACGGCCTGCCCTGGATCGCCGTCGGCACGTCCCTCGAGCCCGCCGCCCGGGACGCCTTCGTCGCCGCCTGTGTGGCATCCGGCTTCACACCCGACATCCGCCTCGACGCGCCGGACCCGCTGACCGCCCTCGGACTCGTCGCCTCCGGCCTGGGGCTCGCGCTCATCCAGAAGAGCATGGTCCGCGGGACCACCGAAGGCGTCGAAGTCCGCGAACTGCCCTGGCATCAGGCATCCGTACACCTGTGGGCAGCCTGGCACCGCACCGACCTGCGACCGGTGGTGGCATCGTTCCGCGCCACGGTCCTCACGCATCGCGCCGCTCCACCACCGGCGCAACAGGCTCGCCCGGCGTGACGGGCGCGCCCCGGTCGATGACCGGTTCACCGCGGTGCCCCGTATGGGTGTCGCCCTGCCCTCGGCACACCCGGCGGTGACAGGTGGCATCCTCGACAGCGTGGACCAGCGGCCGACGAGCCGCCGCGTTCCGCCGGCCGCGGTCCTGCTGGTGGACGGCGTTTTCGCCGGCCGTGCCAGGTCGAAGCATCCATTCCGTGGAAGAAGGAGGTGGAGCCTTCACTTCCGATGGCCCGCTCGTCCAGGTTTGGCTACGTTGATACCGGTTACTGGTACGGCGATGTTTGGAGAGCGGGGAGACACCGGTCGGCGTAGAAATCTCGCTCAGAGGTCTGCGCCCGGTCTCGACGTCGACGAGCCGCCCCGTGTCCATAGCCCCGACCCACGTTCCACACTCACCCCACGACGAAGGGGAAACGAAAGTGACCAGCGCATCGCACGAGCCGACCACTACTGACTCCGGCGCCCCTGTCGAGAGCGACGAGCATTCGCTCACCGTCGGTCCGGCGGGGCCGATCCTGCTGCAGGACTCCTACCTGATCGAGCAGATGGCCCAGTTCAACCGGGAGCGAATCCCCGAGCGTCAGCCGCACGCCAAGGGCAGCGGCGCCTTCGGACACTTCGAGGTGACCGGGGACGTCAGCGGCTACACCAAGGCCGCGCTCTTCCAGCCCGGCACCACGACCGATCTGGTCATTCGGTTCTCCACTGTCGCCGGCGAGCGGGGCAGCCCGGACACCTGGCGCGACCCGCGCGGCTTCGCTGTGAAGTTCTACACCAGCGAAGGCAACTACGACATGGTGGGCAACAACACCCCCGTGTTCTTCGTGAAGGACCCGATGAAGTTCCAGCACTTCATCCGGTCCCAGAAGCGCCGTGCGGACAACAACCTCCGCGACCACGACATGCAGTGGGACTTCTGGACCCTCTCACCCGAGTCGGCCCACCAGGTCACCTGGCTGATGGGTGACCGCGGCATCCCGCGCACCTGGCGCCACATGAACGGCTACACCTCCCACACGTACATGTGGATCAATGCGCAGGGTGAGCGCTCCTGGGTGAAGTACCACTTCAAGACCGACCAGGGCGTCGAGACGTTCACCCAGCACGAAGCCGACCAGATGGCCTCGGCCGACACCGACTACCACATGCGTGACCTCTTCGAGCACATCCGCGACGGCGACTACCCGAGCTGGACGCTGTACGTCCAGGTCATGCCGTACGAGGACGCGGTGGACTACCGGTTCAACCCGTTCGACCTGACCAAGGTGTGGCCGCACGGCGACTACCCGCTGATCGAGGTGGGGCGGATGACGCTGGACCGCAACCCCACCGACAACCACGCCGAGATCGAGCAGGCGGCCTTCCAGCCGAACAACCTGGTCCCCGGCATCGGCCCGAGCCCGGACCGCATGCTGCTCGCACGGCTGTTCTCGTACGCGGACGCACACCGCTACCGCATCGGAGCCAACTACCAGCAGCTCCCCGTCAACGCGCCCGTCGTCCCGGTGAACACGTACTCCAAGGACGGAGCGATGGCGTACCGGAAGACCACCGACCCCGTCTACGCCCCGAACTCGAAGGGCGGCCCGGCCGCCGACACCGGCCGCTACGGCAACCCGCCGAGCTGGTACACCGACGGAGACATCACCCGGGCGGCGTATGTGGACCACGCGGAGGACGACGACTGGGGCCAGGCCGGCACCATGGTGCGCAAGGTCCTCGACGACGCGGCGCGGGACCGGTTGGTGGACAACGTCGTCGGCCATCTGCTCAACGGCGTCACCGAGCCCGTGCTGAAGCGGGCTTTCGAGTACTGGTCGAACATCGACAGGACGATCGGCAAGCGCATCGAGGAGGGAGTGCGCACCAAGGCCGGGGAGAAGGACCCCAAGGCCTCGGAGCAGGGCAACCCCGCGCGCCGGTCCATGCAGGGCAAGGCCTGATCACCCGGCCGTACGACGCACCGGGCTTCCGGGCCCTGTCCGCGCCCCCGGTCGATGCCGGGGGCGCAGGCCCTGCGGCCTGTCTCCTTCAGCATTCCGCGGGCCGACTGCTGCTCCCCCAGCAGGCAAACGGCTTCGACAACGTCGGACGAATCCGAGGGAGCCGTTCATGACTACGGCGAAAGACCTGTTCATCATCGCCCTGCACCTGGGGCCGCCGAACCGCCCGGTGGGGCAGGGTGACCTGTCGCTCGCGCTCGCGGGTGCCGAGCTCATCGATCTCGTCGCAGCCCATGCCGCCACCTTGGAAGGCGATCGCATCGTCCCGGACCGGCAGCCGACGCTGGATGATCATCTCCTGGGTGAGGCGGCGGCGGCTCTCGACCGACAGGCGCCGTACGAGCGGGTCGAGGACTGGCTGTGGCGGCGAGGACGCGAGCTCTCCGCCACCTATCAGGCCGCACTCGAAGAGGACGGGCAGTTGGATCAGGGCCGCCACGGCCGGCTGCCGCTCGGAGCCGACCGCGTGGAGCCGGCCGATACGCCCTCTCGTCGCCAGGCCCTGAACCGCTGGGAAGAAAATGAGCCCGTGCTCGCCGCCCTCGCATCGGCCGTGGGGATCCGGAGCGGACGACCGGAGGATGAGCCCGGCGTCGAGGACGAAGCCGTGACGACGGTACTCGCCGCCGTCAGCGACGCGGTGATTGAACTCGAAGCAGTACGCCAGCGGCGGTCCATCGAGAACGCGGCGTTCGCCAACGTCTGGCG
>NZ_JBHWZS010000446.1:0-5359 GCF_042728155.1 Streptomyces sp. NPDC060209 | reverse complement strand
CCATGAACCCTAGGGTTCATGGCGGGCCCCTGCCCGTGTCTGCTCGTGTCTGTCCGTGTCCGCTCGCGCCTGTCGCGGGGCTTCGTCAGTCGGCGTCGGCCGCAAGCCCCAGCTGTACGTCGCGTGCGGCCTCCGCCTCGCGGCGCACCAGCCGGAACCACATGAAGAGCACGAAGCCGCCGAAGACGAACCACTCGCCGGTGTAGCCGAGGTTCTGGAAAGCCTTCAGGTCGAGTCCGCTGCCCTGCGCCGCCGCCGCGGGCACGGGCTTCATGCCGCCGCCCGTGCCACCCGCCTCCGGCTCGGGCAGGGTCACCCAGGCGTCGTACACGTCGTACGGCACGAGGTTCACGAGGGACGCCGCGCTGATCATGCCGAGCTGGCCCTCGGGGAGCCCGCCGCTGAGGTCGACGCCGTCGGTGCCGCTGTTCTCCGAGGCCTGCAGATCGCCGGTCACGGTGACCTCACCGGCCGGCGCGGTGGGCACCTCGGTGCTGCCGGGGGCACCGGAAAGCCAGCCCCGCACGACGGGCAGCGCCTTGCCGCTGTCCGTACGCAGCAGATCCAGCACGTAGAAGCCGTCACGGTCGTCCAGCTTGCGGCCGGGGACCAGGAACCGGTCGGCATACGTTCCCGTCGCCACGGCCGGGCGGCCGGAGGTCTCCGTGCTCACGGGGAGCAGGTCGTCGAGCGGCTCCGGGGAGCGGCTGCCCGGATCGGGGCGCTCCTCGGCCTCCTCGTGCGACTGCACGCGGTCCTCGAAACGGCCGAGCTGCCAGGTGCCCATGAACACGCAGAACGGGATGGCCAGCACGACGAAGAGGTTGATCCCCCACCACCGTGGGGTCAGCAGGAACCGGTACACGCCTCCAAGGTACGGTTCCCCGCTCCGGGCCCCCGGAGCGGGGTGCACCATTTATCCGGAACTTATGCCGTCGGCCTGTCTTCCTCCCGGCCTTCCTGCTGGTCCTCGGCCCGTGCCCGCCCGAGGTGGCGCAGCGTGAAGTCCAGCTCCAGCCGTACCTGCTTGATCCGCTCCTCCACCACCAGCGAGCCGTGCCCCGCGTCGTAGCGGTACACCTCGTGGACCGCGCCACGGGCCGCGAGGCGGTCCACGTAGTTCTCCACCTGACGGATCGGGCAGCGCGGGTCGTTGACGCCGGCAGAGATGTAGACAGGGGCGCGCACGGCATCCACGTAGGTCAGCGGGGACGAGGCCTCGAAGCGTTCGGGCACTTCCTCCGGGGTCCCGCCCAGCAGCGTGCGGTCCATCGCCTTCAGTGCCTCCATCTCGTCGTGATAGGCGGTGACGTAGTCGGCGACCGGGACCGCCGCCAGCCCGAGGGCCCAGGCATCCGGCTGCGTACCGAGCCCGAGCAGCGTCAGATAGCCGCCCCACGAACCACCGGCCAGCACCAGCTGCTCCGGGTCGGCGAGCCCTGACTTCACCGCCCAGTCCCGGACGGCCGCGACATCCTCCAGCTCGATCAGCCCGACCCGGTGCTTGAGCGCGTCCGTCCAGGCGCGGCCGTACCCCGTCGAACCGCGGTAGTTGACCCGTACGACGGCGAAGCCGTGGTCCACCCACGCGGCGGGACCCGACGCGAAGGCGTCGCTGTCGTGCCAGGTGGGCCCACCGTGTATCTCGAAGATTGTGGGGAACGGACCGTCACCGGTGGCCGGAGCCTGCACCAGGGCGTGGATGCGGCCTCCGGGGCCCTCCACCCAGGCGTCCCGGACCGGCACCGAGGCCGGAGCCTTCGCACCCGGCGGGTCGAGGACGACGGAGCCCGTCGTGGAGCGCACCGCAGGCGGTTGTGCGGCCGACGACCACAGGTACTCCACCGTGCCGTCGGGGCGGGCCGTGGCCCCCGACACCGTCCCGGAGGGGGTCTCGACCCGGACGGGCCCCGCAGCGGACGGCTCGTACCGCCACAGCTCGCTGCGCGCCTCGAAGCTGTGCTCGATCAGCAACGCGGATCCGTCCGGATACCACTCCGCGCCCGCGTCGCCGGGCAGATCGACCGGCAGGTCCGTCTGCGTCCCCGCCACCGGGTCCCAGATCATCGGCTCCCACCGCCCGCGCCGCTGATGCCCGACCAGCAGCCGGGTGTCACCCGCCACCGGGGCGAAGCCCAGCACCGACAGGCCCAGCTCCTTCGTGCCGCCCTCCGTGTCGTCCAGCTCGGCGACCGTCGAACCGTCGGGGCGCACCACCCGCAGCGCGGAGTGCATCGCGTCGCCGTGCTCCGTGTGTTCCAGGGCGATCAGCGTCCCGTCGTGGGAGAGATCACCGACCCCGGCGGACTCACGGTGCCGGTAGATCTCGACGGGTTCCGCCCCGGCGCGCACCAGGTGAACGGTCGTGCCGTCCTCGTCGGTCGAACGGCCGACCACGGCCGTGCCGTCACGGCCGATCGCGAGCCCGGCCGGATAGGAGGGTTCCAGACCGGGCGTCGCCGCCTCGTCCGCACCGCCGTCGAAGGGCTGCCGCATCCACACACCGAACTCGTCGCCGTCGGTGTCGGCGAACCACCAGACGGCCCGGCCGTCCGGGGTCAGCACCCCGTCGGTCGTCCCGTTGGGCCGGTCCGTGACCTGGCGCTGCTTTCCGGTCGCCCGGTCCCAGGCGTACAGCTCGTACGTACCGGTGGCGTTGGAGACGAAGAGCGCGCGGTCGGGAGCGTCCTCGGCCCAGTCGGGCAGGGACACCCGCGCAGCGCGGAAACGCTGCTCCCACTGCGGTGGCTCCTGCTCCCGCTCCGGTACGGACGCGTCGTTCTGTGTGTCGCTCATGACCCCATCCAACCCGATGCGGCCACCACGCCGTGCGGCCTGTGGATAACTGTTCGCGCCCGCCCTCAGCCTGTGGGTAACTTTCGCGACATGTACGCACCGACGCCCGACGACTGGCACGAGATCAACCGCGCACGCTGGGACGAGCGCGTACCCATCCACGCGGCCGGTGATTTCTACGACCTGGACGCCTTCCTCGCCGGCCACGACGCTCTGCGGGACTTCGAGCTCGCGGAGGTCGGCGACGTGACCGGCCGGACACTGCTGCACCTGCAGTGCCACATCGGACTCGACACCCTCTCCTGGGCCCGCCACGGAGCAGCCCACGTCGTGGGTCTCGACTTCTCCGAGCCCGCCGTCGAGGCGGCCCGCGGTCTGGCCCGCTCGCTGGGACTGCCGCCGGAGCAGGCGGCCTTCGTGGCAGCCGATGTGTACGACGCCGCCCAGGCGGTCCCGGACTCCGCGTACGACATCGTCTACACCGGGCTCGGTGCGCTGAACTGGCTTCCGGACGTGTCTCGTTGGGCGGAGGTCGCGGCCTCGCTGGTGGCACCCGGTGGCTTTCTCTACCTCGCGGAGTTCCATCCGCTCACCGACTGCCTGGACGACGAGACCGGCTCGACGGTCACGTACGACTACTTCAGCCGGGACGCCTGGGTGGACGATTCGCCGGGCACGTACGCGGACCTCGACGCCGTGACCGTCCACAACCGCAGTGTCGAATGGCAGCACCCGGTGGGCGAGGTGGTCTCGGCGCTGGCGGCGGCGGGACTCCGGATCGAGTTCCTGCACGAGCACGACGCGTCGCTCTTCCCGCGGTATCAGGTACTGAAGCGGCAGACGGACGGGTACTACCGCTTCCCGGCGGACCGTCCGCGCATCCCGATGATGTACTCGGTGAAGGCATCGCGGCCGGTCACGGGCTGACCGGGTGCCGTCCCCGCACGATTGTCAGTGGCGGGCGCCACACTCGGGGCATGACTGAGACGACCGGCGGTACCGGCGTGGCGTGGGCGGCGGCCGAGGTGCGAGCCGCTGTGGAGGCGTACTGGACCGCGGCGGACGCCCGTGACTGGAGCGCTTTCGCCGCCACCCTCGCCGACGACGTGGTGTACGACCTGCCGCAGACCCGTGAGCGCATCCTCGGCAAGGAGCGCTACGTCCTGTTCAACCGGGAGTACCCGGGGGACTGGCAGGTCCGGATCGAACGGATCGTGGCGGACGGGGAAGGCCGGCAGGCCGCTGTCCGGACGCTGGTCACCGTCGGGCGGGAGGAGATGCACGCCATCCACTTCTTCACGTTCGACGCGGACGGCAGGATCGCCGGGGTGACGGACTTCTGGCCCGAACCCTACGAGCCCCCGGCCGGCCGGGAGCACCTGGTCGAGCGGTACTGAGCCCGTGGTCCGCCGCCGGTGACCGCCGGCCGACGGGCCGCCCGGGCCCCCGTCGTGCGGCGGTACCTCCGGCACAGGCCGGTGGCGCCGCCGCACACGCCGAACGGATCGGCTCTACGCGCGTTACGCCACAGAGCGGAAGGCCGGCAGATAGCCGCTCGACTGCCCGATGGCCTTGGGGTGGTACGAGTTGGTGACCGGGATGGACACGCTGTGGATCCATGCGTCACCCGAGCAGAGCTCGTGCCCGGTGAACTCGTCCACGACGCTGGAGTACGTGAACCCCGCGTCGGCCGCCCGCTTGGCCAGCACCCCGTTCAGCACGTCCGAGGCGTTGTTGATCGCCCCGCGCTCGGTCTCCGTGAGACCGGCGATGCAGGTGCCCGACAGCTTGTAGAAGCGCGGGTACCCCAGGACCACCACATGGGCCTGCGGAGCCCGCGAACGGATGCCCGCGTAGAGGGAGTCGAGCCTGCCGGGCAGTGAGTTCTGCATGGCGGAGACCGCCGTGTTCACCCGGTTCACGCAGGTGGCCTCGCTCTGCAGCACGCACGTCTGCATGACGTCCGCGAATCCGACGTCGTTGCCACCGGCCGTGAGGCTGACGAGCGTGGTCGACGAACTCAGCGCGCCCAGCTGGCCGCTGGACACCGAGGACGTCGTCGCGCCCGAGCAGGCGACGAACGCGAACGACGACGGGGCGTTCGCGTTCCTCCAGAGGTAGGGGTAGGCGTTGGTGCTGCGCTTGCAGTCGCCGCTCTCTGACGTGTAGCTCCCGGCGCCCACTCCGGAGGAGTAGGAGTCACCGAGAGCTACGTAGCTTTCGCCGGCGGCGGATGCTGGTTGTGCGATGCCGAGTGCGGCCACGGCGGCGATCGCGAGGGTGGAGACGGACGCCCGGAAGGTTCGTACTGACATGGCTGCCAGCCCTTCGAAATGTGGGGGACGAGTGGGGAGTTCGTGGGGCGAGCACGTTTTTAGCAGCTCCCGGTACTCGGCGGTAATGGCCGCGGGGAAAGTCGTCTGATATGCCCGAAGGATCGTTCGGTAGACGATGCTCCGCGCGTAGATAAACCTTCAACAGCCGCTCGAAATGGTGAAGTTACGGATCTCTCCGACACCCGTGGCGACTCCTCCGAGTCACCTTGGGGGGAGCGCCTTCTGTT